>CAYNPC010000047.1:0-12130 GCA_964399025.1 uncultured Ruminococcus sp.
TTCTTATCCAGGATCATCCAGCACAGAAATTACCGAGCAGATTGTGCAATATGATGAAATTTATGCAGAGTGGGCACCCAATGAAAAGGTAGCGGCGGAGGTCGCAATTGGGGCTTCGATTGGTGGCGCACGTGCGATGTCTTGTATGAAACACGTTGGATTGAATGTGATGGCAGATCCAGTCTTCACCGCAAGCTATACGGGTGTCAATGGCGGTTTATTATTCTGCGTTGCAGATGATCAGGGAATGCACTCTTCGCAGAATGAGCAGGATTCCAGACATTACGCAGAAGCAGCAAAAATGCCAATGCTGGAACCATCAGATTCTGCGGAATGCAAGGCGTTTACCAAACTTGCTTATGAAATCAGCGAACAGTTTGATACCCCTGCTTTTCTGCGTCTTTCGACCAGAGTTTCACACTCACAGAGCCTTGTGGAACTGGAAGAACGGCAGAATGATGCCGTGAAACCGTATGAGAAAGATGCGGCAAAGTATGTCATGATGCCGGGCAATGCCATCAAGCGGCATGTCATAGTAGAAGAGCGGATGCAGAAGCTGGCAGATTATGCAGAAACGCTTTCCATCAACCGTGTAGAATCAAACGGCAGCAAAATCGGTGTCATCACGTCCGGCATTGCTTACATGTATGCAAGAGAAGCGTTGGGGGAACAGGCAGATTATCTGAAATTGGGGATGATTTATCCGATGCCGGAAAAGCTGCTGAAAGAATTTGCAGCGCAGCATGAGACTGTTTATGTCATTGAGGAGCTGGATCCATTTATTGAAAATTACTGCCGCAGCATCGGCATTTCTGTGATTGGAAAAGCAGCATTCACACCACTTGGCGAGTATACACCACATCAAATCCGCAGTGTCATTCTGGGCGAAGCTGCACCAGAAAACTGTGTACCGCAGGAAGCCATTCCAGTTCGTCCGCCGGTTATGTGTGCAGGCTGTCCGCACAGAGGTGTGTTTTATGTGCTGCATAAATTGAAACTGCACGTTTCCGGTGACATTGGTTGCTATACATTGGGTGCGGTTGCTCCACTGAATAGCATGGATAGCACGATTTGTATGGGTGCTTCCATTGGTGTCGCAATGGGAATGGCAAAGGCAAGAGGCGCAGAATTTGCAAAGAAAACCGTTTCTGTTATTGGAGATTCCACATTCATTCACTCCGGTATTACAGGGCTGATTGATGTTGTCTACAACAAAGGCATCAACACGGTTATTATTCTGGACAATTCTATTACAGGTATGACGGGACATCAGGACAACCCGACGACAGGCTACACCATCCGCAAAGAGGAAACCAAACAGGTCAACCTGTTGACACTCTGCAAATCCGTTGGTGTAGAGCGGATTGTTGTTGCAGATCCGTTTGATGTAAAACACTTTGAAGCAGTTGTAAAGGAAGAAATCGCTGCGGAAGAACCGTCTGTTATCATTGCACAAAGACCATGTGCGCTGTTGAAAACAGTCAAGTATACAGGACAATGCGAAATTGGTGCAGATTGCAAGAAGTGCAAAATCTGTATGCAGTTGGGCTGTCCAGCCATTTCTCTGAACGGCAACCAGCCAGTTATTCAACCGACACAGTGTAACGGCTGTGAACTCTGCGTACATGTCTGTCCGTTCGGTTGTATCACAAAGAAGGAGGGCGCACAGAAATGACAAAGCAGATTATGATTGTAGGGGTAGGCGGACAGGGAACGCTGCTTGCCAGCCGGATTCTGGGCAATGTTGTCATTGATTCCGGATATGATGTAAAAGTTTCAGAGGTGCACGGCATGAGTCAGCGTGGCGGTAGTGTTGTGACGTATGTAAAGTACGGTGAAAAAGTGTATTCTCCTGTGATTGATACCGGTATGGCAGATGTAATTCTGGCATTTGAATCGCTGGAAGCATATCGGGCATTGCCTTATTTGAAACAGGGTGGCAAAATGATTGTCAACACACAGCAGATTGACCCGATGCCGGTTATTACAGGGGCAATGACCTATCCGGAACGGATTTGTGAAAAGCTGGAGCAGGTCTGTGATTTGACGGCAGTAGATGCTTTGCAACTTGCGATCAAAGCCGGCAGTCAGAAAACGGTCAATGTTGTGTTGCTTGGCGTGATGGCGAAATCGTCAGAAATTCCATATGAAAAGTGGGTGGAAACGATTCAGAACACTGTGCCAGAAAAGTTTCTGGAGATGAATCTGAAAGCGTTTGCACTCGGCTATGCGGCAGCAAATGCATAATTCAGAATCACAAGCAGGTAAGGAACAAATGGAGGAAGCATATGAAAAAGAAACAAAAAATAGGACTGGCTGCTTTATTGGCGGCTGCGACGTTGTCCATTTCTGCCGGAATCTTTTCTATGTCCGCCAATGCACTGATTGTATTGACTGGATATCGAGGGGACTTGAACGGAGATGACGCTGTCACGATTGCAGACGTGGTAAAATTACAGCGGTATTTGCTGCAAAGTGATGACCTGTCACAAGAAGCCAATGATATTGGATGGGACACCGTCGCAGAACGTGCCGATTTGAACAATGACAACGCCGTTAATATCATTGACTTGCTGTTGCTCAAGCGTTGCGTTTTGACAACGGATTGGATGTACACGTGGGAAGAACTTCCGGATTCGCAGACGACGACATCGGAAACCACCACAACAGTGACCACGACTACCACAACGACTACGACAACAGAAGCGACAACGGCATCTACAACAGAATCCACAACTGCACCGACCACAACGACAACAACAACCGCATATTCTTATGACTATGATTTCATGAATGCTTCCATTACGGCACTGAAAGCCTCTCTGCCGTCACAAGGAGAAGCCAATCTGGTTATTTTCTACGTGGATTTCCCAGATTGTAAATACAGTGTGGATCTGACAGCAGATCAGATTCAGGAAATTGCCTTTGGAGAAGAGGACACCAGCGATAGCAACTATCCATTTGACAGTATGACAGCGTTCTATGGACGTTCTTCCAAGGGTGCGATGCAGCTGAACGGAAAGGTGTTCCGGTATACTACGAAGGAAAATCAATCTGCCTACGACAACGATAAGGTGAAATTAGCAGAAGAGTGCTACGAAGCATTCAAGGATAGCGAAGACTTCAGCCAGTACGATGGTGACAATGACGGTATGATTGATGCAACATTGTTCAGTGTACCAACCGCAGCAGGGGACGATAACTGGTGGCCGTGCGCTGGCGGATTCGGAGACAGTACATACAAAGTAGATGGTGTTTCCATTGGTCACATCATTACAGGCAATGCGCAGATTGAGAGCGAAACGGATTACGCAAACTTCAACAGCAGCTACCTGCACGAGATGGGGCACTGCATGGGCTTGCCAGACTACTATCTCTACTATTCCGGAGATGATTTCGATGCGATGGTCGGAAATGCGGGGACAGAGTTGATGGATGGCGATGCTGCCTCTGACTTTGGTTGCTTCTCTAAATTGATGTTGGGTTGGTATCGTACCAATCAGGTTTCCGTTTATGACAGCAGCCAAGGAACGCAGACCTTTACATTGAACAATGCACAGAGTGACGATGGGAACTGTGTGATTATTCCATACGGCGATTTGGATGACAATTATTTCTCTGAGTACCTCATGATTGAGTACGTGACGGAAGATGCCAACAACAGCTACATCAATTCCCATATGTGGTGGTGGCAGAGCATTGACAGTGGAATTCGTGTATATCACATCAATGCCACTTTCCAAGATGATTTCTGGTATCCGTGCTTCAAGTATCAGAACGGCGCAGAAGCAACAGGATACAATGATAGCGGTATTCGTTTGATTCGTCTTGCCAATGAAGCAGAAGGCGGTAGCGTCTTCAAGACGGGTGCTGTAATTGATGGCAATATCTCCGGATTCCACTGGTATGATTCCAGTGAAAATGAATCTGTTGATACAGGTGTTACTGTGACAGTCGGGGATCTGGTAGACGGAAAATACACCATCACAGTGTCCAATGCTTCCTGATAGTGGTGAATTTTATAAAAGTTTAACTTGAAATTCATGACGAATACAAAATCAGACTGTATAATGTGAAACATAGAGATTTCTGAAATACATATCAGTTTGGAACAATGACGTCCCGTGCAGTGATCTGTGGATTGCTGTACGTGGACGTTTTTTTGTGTCATATGGCTGACGATACACCGGTGTAAATGATCTTAGCGTATGATTTTATAGTCTGAAAAGGAAATAAGGAGGACAGAACCTATGGATTCTGGTAGTATTGCATTTGTCATGATTTGTGCTGCGCTTGTATTCTTCATGACACCGGGTTTATCTTATTTTTATGGTGGTTTGGTGCGTCGGAAGAACGCCATCAACACCATGTTTGCATCCGTCGTTACAATTGGCATTGGTATCGTGATGTGGGTCTTGTTTGGCTATTCGCTTGCGTTCGGCACTGACCATCTCGGTATCATTGGGGATTTCAGTTGGTTCGGTTTGGAAGGCGTTTCCAAGACGGAACCGTATGTAGCAGGACAGAGTATTCCGAACTTGGTATTCTGTCTGTTTCAGATGATGTTCGCTGTCATCACACCGGCATTGATAACCGGCTCTGTGGCAGGGAGAATGCGGTTTAAGTCGCTGTTTTTCTTCATCATTTTCTGGAGCCTTCTGGTTTATTATCCAATGGCACATATGGTCTGGGCAGACGGCGGTTTCCTTGCAAAAATCGGTTCGGTTGACTTTGCTGGTGGTAACGTTGTTCATATCAGCTCTGGTATTTCCGCATTGCTGTTGTGTATTTTATTGGGCAAGCGGTACGATTATACAAGAGTCAACTACCGGATGCACAACATTCCGTTTGTTGCGATGGGTTCTTTCATTCTTATGTTTGGTTGGTTTGGGTTCAACGCTGGTTCTGCACTGGCAGCAGATGGCTTGGCAGCCCATGCATTTGTTACGACAGCTGTTTCTGCTGCATCCGGTATGCTTTCTTGGATGCTTTGTGATGCCATCGCAGAAAAGAAACCAACATTTGTTGGTGCAAGCACAGGTTTGGTTGCTGGATTGGTCGGTATCACACCGGGTGCAGGATTTGTGCCGATCTGGGCAGCGGTTATCATTGGTTTGACGACTTCACCGATTTGCTTCTTCATGGTTTCTTTTGTCAAGAAAAAGCTCGGTTATGATGATGCGCTGGATGCATTTGGTTGTCACGGCGTTGGCGGTATCTGGGGCGGTATCTGCACCGGATTGTTTACAAAGGCTTCCATCAATGACATCGGACAGGGCAACGGTTTGTTCTTTGGCGATACCAAGTTGTTCCTGATGCAGATTGCCAGCATTGCTATCACCATTGTCATTGCTGTGGTTGGCACGCTGATTTGCTACGCATTGACGAAACTGGTGAGCGGCGGCAGAATCCGTGTGGACGAGCGGACAGAACGTGCCGGATTGGATCGTATAGAACATGGAGAAGCTGCATATCCGTCCTTTACAGGCTTAGATTAAACGAAAGGGAATGGACATATGATTATCAAAGTAGAGGCATTGATCCGAGAAGAAAAACTGGCAGATGTACTGGATGCACTGGCAGATATGAATGTACATGGCGTGACATGCTATCAGGTTATGGGCTGCGGCACGCAGCGTGGTATGAGTAAGTATGCACGTGGACAGAAGGTGGAAATGCACATGCTGCCGAAAATCAAATTGGAAGTACTGGTTTCTTCGGAAGAGTGGGAACAGAAGACCATGGAAACCATTCAGAAAGCCGCCTATACTGGCAACATCGGTGACGGTAAGATTTTCAGCTACGATGTACGAGAGGCAATGCGGATTCGTACCAAGGAAAAAGGTGCTGGTGCAATTCAACCGGATTGAGTATAGAATTGGATAGAGAGAACGAAAAAAGATCGGTTCGTGTGGACCGGTCTTTTTCGCTTGACGGAATAAAAGAAAACGTGGTATAATGGATAAAAATCGAGTAGGAGGACACAATGCTTGAATATCATTGCACATATTGAAAATGCCTATCAGACAAAGTTCGGCATACCACGGCAGAGTGGACTGGTGACCACGTTACAGTCAAAAATTATTTTTGAACCGGCATACCGGAATCGAGATGCATTCCGTGGCTTGGAAGCCTATTCCCATATCTGGTTGCTCTGGCAATTTTCAGATGCCATTCGGGAAAATTGGTCGCCGACAGTTCGCCCACCACGGTTGGGTGGCAATCAGAGAATGGGCGTTTTTGCAACACGTTCTCCCTTTCGACCAAATCCCATCGGACTTTCTGTTGTGCAGTTGCATCATATTGCATGGGAGGAAGCAGCCGCACCGGTTCTCTATGTCAACGGTGCAGATTTGATGAATGGAACGCCGATTTATGATATCAAGCCGTATCTGCCACACATCGACAGTCATCCGGAAGCAACGGGTGGCTTTGCGCTGGATGTCGCAGATTATGCTTTGCAGGTTGTATTTCCGGAAATATGGCTGGAAAAAGTGCCATCGCATTTGCGAGAAGCTTTATGTGAGATTCTGGCGCAAGACCCCAGACCATCCTATCAGCACGATGCAGAACGAGTATATGGGTTCTGTTTTGCAGGTTTGGAAATCAAATTTACCGTGCAGGATCTGGTGCTGACTGTTTGTAGTGTGACACCGCAAGATGTTGTTCCTGACTCGAAGGCAGAGAGGAGATAAAAAATTTTATGCTGATGGATTTGTGTAAGCAAATACAACCTTTGGATTCCGTTGCCATGCAGGCGGCGCAGGAGAAATGGGACAATATTGCCAAACCGTTGCGCAGTCTCGGCAGATTGGAAGAGATGGTGGTGCAGCTTGCTGGAATTACGGGCTCTGCACAGTTGGCACAACGGAAGAAAGCCGTTCTGATTTTTTGTGCAGACAATGGCGTTGTAGCAGAACAGATTACGCAAACAGGAAGCGAAGTGACAGCAACCGTTACAGAAAACTTTACGAAAGGCGTTGCGACAATCAATTCTTTGTCACAGGTTTGTGGCGCAGATGTCTTTCCGATTGATATCGGGATTGCAAAAGAAATGCACTGTGATGGATTGGATGTCCGGAAAGTGGCTTATGGAACGAAAAATATGGCAAAAGAACCAGCGATGACACGGCAAGAAGTCGAACAAGCCATTCTGACGGGCATTGCGCTGGTAAAAGAGAAAAAAGAGCAGGGCTATAACCTCATCATTACGGGAGAAATGGGCATTGGCAATACGACAACATCCAGTGCGATTCTTTCTGTTCTGGAACAAGTTCCGCCGGAACAGGTAACAGGGCGAGGTGCTGGTCTGACCAGCGAAGGCTTACAGCATAAGATAGATGTGATTCGACATGCCATTGCATTGCATCAACCCAATCCGGATGATATCATAGATATACTATCTAAAATAGGTGGCTTAGATATCTGTGGGATGATGGGTGCTTTTCTGGGTGGTGCAATTTATCATGTACCGATTTTGATAGATGGCTTTATTTCAGCAGTATCGGCAAATTGTGCGGTACGGCTTGCGCCACTTTGTCGACAATATCTTTATGCAACGCATTGCTCCGCAGAACCGGCTGGAAAACTGGCATTGGATGCACTGGGATTGCACGCTTATCTGGATTGTAATATGTGTCTGGGTGAGGGAACTGGTGCGGTAATTGGAGCGAAGTTGTTTGATTTTGCGCTGGCAGCGTATGACGAGACGGCAAGTTTTCAGTCTGCACATGTTGCACCATATCAGTTATTAAAATAGTAGGAGAAATGTTGTTATGATTGAACTGGAAAAACCGATGGAAATCGAACAGCGCAGCTTTGCTATCATCGAGGATCAGATACAGCATGTGACATTGCCACCAGCAGAACGCAGTATTCTGAAGCGTGTGATTCATACAACGGCAGATTTTGACTATGTGGAAAATCTGACGTTTTCTCCGCAGGCGGTTTCGATTGCATTGGAAGCCTTGCGGAATGGTGCAGACATTGTGACCGATACCAATATGGCGTATGCTGGCATTCGAAAATCTGCATTGCATAAACTGGGTGGAAAAGTCCATTGTTTTATGGCAGATGATGATGTTGCAACGGAAGCAAAACGGCGTGGCGTGACACGAGCCACCATTTCGATGGAGAAGGCGTGTTACTTGCGAAAGGATTTGATTTTTGCCATTGGAAATGCACCAACTGCGTTGATTCGTCTGACTTCCTTGATTCAGGAGGAGAGAATCCATCCGAAGTTGATTATTGGTGTGCCGGTTGGATTTGTCAATGTGGTAGAAGCAAAAGAAATGGTGCTTGCCGGAAAAACGCCGTATATTGTCGCAAAAGGCAACAAAGGTGGCAGCAATGTTGCAGCAGCTATCTGTAATGCGCTGCTCTATCAATTGATAGAACGAGAATGATGAAAGGAGTGCGCATTTGTGATACAGATTTACTGTGGAGAGGGAAAAGGAAAAACCACTGCCGCAGTGGGATTGGCAGTGCGTTGTGCTGGAGCAGGCGGAAGCGTATTGTTCTATCAATTCATGAAGCCGGAAACATCCAGTGAACGAGTCGCTTTGCAGCAGATTGCAGGGATGACTGTGTTATCTGGTTATGCCATTCAGAAATTTTCTTTTGCCATGCAGGAAGCAGAAAAAAAAGAAGCCGCCATCGGCTATCAGAAACAGCTTTCTGTTTTAGCAGAGATGCTGCAACAACAGCCATACGACATGTTGATATTAGATGAAATTATGGCGTGTCTGTCAGCTGGCTTTCTACAAGAAGAGATGGTCTTGTCATTTCTGCAACAAGTGCCGGAACAGACGGAAGTTGTCCTGACGGGACGAAACCCACCGGCATCTTTGCTGGAAAAGGCAGACTATATTTCCGAAATCCGGAACATCCGACATCCTTATGAAAAGCATATCAAAGCAAGAAAAGGAATTGAGTTTTGAATTTGCAATAAGTTTCGGAAGAATGCTTGACTTTTTTTGTTTGACATGGGATAATGAGTAAGGTCGGCAGGATATCGTTCAGAAGGGGGGAATGCAGTCCAATATGCAGCATAGTCTGACAGTTGTAGTGACCGGACGGAGGTGCAGAAATGGATTTTTTAATGATAGGGAGCGATATTTTTGGAAGGCGTAAAAGAGTTCTTATTTGGCAATGAGTATGCTTACTTGTTGCAAATTGCCATCATTCTGGTGGCAACCAAGCTGTTAGGTTTGGTCACAAAGCGGATTAGTCTGCCGCAGGTTGTTGGTGCATTGGCAGCCGGTATTATCTTAGGACCGATGGTACTGGATGTCGTAGAACGAAATTCTCTGATTAGCAATCTGGCAGAACTGGGCGTAATTGTTCTGATGTTCAGTGCTGGTCTGGAAACGGATCTGGAAGAACTGAAAAAGGCAGGACTTGCTTCATTTGTCATTGCACTGTTTGGTGTATTGGTACCGCTTGGCGGCGGATTCCTGTTGGCACATTTCTTCAACACAGAACAGGATCCGGAAATGTCAAGTTTGTTCTGGCAAAACCTGTTTATTGGTGTAATCATGACAGCCACTTCTGTCAGCATCACAGTAGAGACACTGAAAGAGCTGGGTGTTCTGAACTCACGAGCCGGCAATGCGATTCTGGGTGCTGCGGTAATTGATGATATCCTTGGCATTATTGCTTTGACCGTAATCATCAGCCTTGGCGGTAATAGCAGCGGTGAAAAGGAAAAGACATTCGGCAGCTTTGCCGGTGACGGAATCCTGACTGTCTTCATCAACATTGTGGCATTCTTTGTCTTTGCCATTCTGGCAGCTGTGATTTATCACATTCTGTTTAAGAAGTGGAGAGAATCCAGCGATACCAACTTGCGGCGGCATATCATTGTTACGTTCGCATTCTGCTTGATTTTGTCTTATTGTGCAGAAGTACTCTTTGGTGTTGCAGATATTACTGGTTCTTTCGTAGCAGGTCTTGCCGTATCCGGTCTGCGTCGGAATGAATACGTTGTCAGCCGTTTCAACACACTTTCTTACATGTTGCTGTCTCCGATTTTCTTTGCGAATATCGGTCTGGCAATGACATTGGATGGTCTGAATGGTACATTGATTCTCTTCATGGTACTGTTGATGATCATGGCACTGCTTACCAAGGTGGTTGGTTGCGGTTTGGGCGCAAAGATTATGGGCTATACCAATAAAGAGAGCCTGCAAATTGGTGTTGGTATGATTTCCCGTGGTGAGGTTGCCTTGATTGTAGCTTCGAAGGGCGCAGCCGTTGGGCTGATGAGTGACAAATACATGACACCGATTGTTATCATGGTTGTCTTTACAACAATTATCACGCCGATTCTCCTGAAGTTTGTATTTCCGAAGGGAAAGACACCACTTTCTCCGGAACAGCAGGCAGCATTGGAGCGAAAAGAAATGGCAGATGCCGCAAACTAAAATCACAAGATAACAACGCAAAAACAGTGGATTTCGAATAGAAGTCCACTGTTTCTTTTGTTATTCTGCTTGAAACATTGCAAATAGCAACCGCATCAGCATTTTCTGTACAAACGCACGGGTTTCTGCCGGTGTATCATTCCATGTGTGCAGAATGGCAGAAACGGTATTCCGGCCACCGCTGAGCAGTTCTTTTACGGTCTTAGCGTTGGTGTTGGTGTTCAGAATATTAAAAATCGTATCTACCAACCGTTCTCGTTCTGCTGGTGTCATATCGGCAATCCATATTTTCAAAGAGTGATCCAGCTTTTGACTGCCGTCGGAGACGGTCTGCAAAAATTTCCACTCTGTTCCGTTGACACACCAAGAATAGGGGTCGTGTTGTAAAAATCCGTGCTGGGTGCTGGCAACGACTCGATAATCTTCATCGTGTTCCAGCAACATACCAACGACAGATTTTTGCGGAACAACAGTGATGACACGATTTTGCAGCCGTTGATAGGCTTCGCTGTGTAGAATATCGCTACAAAATCCGGGACCATCATTATTATAAACCGCCTGAATGCGATCCTGCAATTCCAAAGGTGCTTTGGTTGCTGCAAAAACTGCTAAATTTCCACCCTTGGAATGCCCACCGACGAGGATTCTGGAAACAGGCAGATCAGACATGCCTTGCAGATAAGCAGCCGCTGCCGTCTGTGATGGGACTTCTGATTGAAAAGACATATTGAAATCTTCTTTCCAACCGACCAGTGTATTATCTGTGCCACGAAATGCAACATAAACAGTATCCTCATCCAACAAAAAAGAAGTAGCGGAAAATTGTTGTTCTTGCTGTTCTTGCAAGAGAGAGACATAACGGAAAAGGCGAACATTGCCAAACCGTTCGCTACTTGCAGCCAGTTTCAGTAGGATTACATCAGATGGCACTCGCATCATACGAGAAGAAAAATCACGTTGCAACCATTTTTCAGCCGCATCTTTTAAGGCGATGGCTTGTTCCGGCAACCATCCATCTGCGATTGTCTCCCAGTTCAGATAGGACAAACAGCAGAGAATCAAGTTGTCAACATCGCAGAACGGTGCTTGTGAAAATGATGCATTGCCGTGTGATTGTAGGTAGGTGAGAATATTATCATTCGGAATCATATCGTTGATACCGATTTGTTCTTGCTTCATGAGATCGTCCTTTCTGTTATAGCACGGTGTATACGGAAAATTGCAGGAGATATTTCTTATTTCTATTTATTATATAGCATGAGAACAATAATTCTATGAAATTATTCTTTATTTTTTGAAAATATTCTAACAGTTGCACGCTTGCCCAGCGATGAGAAATGCGTGCTGCTGCATACCTATATAAAAGTAACAAGATATCAAGGTGAAAACTATACAAACAATACAAAAATCAAAAAAAGTAGAAAAAGTCAGAAAATATGCTTGACAATTGAGAGAAAATGCAGTAAGATAGAAAAGAAGGTTAGAAAAAACTAACCTTAAAAATCAGTACAGTGGTTAGAGCATTCTAACTGAAGGAGAGCGAATTTTATGATGCCTTTGACATTTGCAGACGTTGGGAAAGAAGCCTGCATTCAGAAGATTGGTGGAAATGCGGAAACAAAAAAATTTCTGGAAAATCTGGGGTTTGTTGTTGGTGGAAACGTGACGGTAATTACTGCGGTCGGTGGCAATGTAATTGTCAATGT
>CAYNPC010000048.1:0-11923 GCA_964399025.1 uncultured Ruminococcus sp.
TGGTCTGAGCCTGAACCAGCCGGCATTCACCAAGTATTACATTGAATACGGTGAAATTTCCACTTATCCGGCAGGCTACAAGGAAAATGCAGGTATTTTCTGTCACAACAACGCATGGATTATCTGCGCAGAAGCCTTTGTTGGTCACGGTGACAAGGCTTATGAATACTACAGCAAGATTGCACCGGCTTACAGAGAAGCAAAGTACTCTGACCTGCACAGAACCGAGCCGTATGTATACGCACAGATGATTGCTGGTAAGGATGCAAAGCGGCACGGCGAAGCAAAGAACAGCTGGCTGACTGGTACAGCAGCATGGAACTTTGTTGCTGTTTCTCAGTACATTCTGGGTGTTATTCCGGATTGGAATGGTCTGAAGATTGATCCGTCTATTCCGCACGAATGGGATGGTTTCACCGTTTCCAGACAGTTCCGTGGTTGCACTTACGACATCACGGTTGAGAATCCGAACCACGTTTGCAAGGGTGTGGTTGCTGTTACTGTTGACGGCAACGCAATTGAAGGCAACGTACTGCCAGTATTTGACGGTGGCGTTCACACTGTTAAGGTGGTAATGGGCTAATCGAAAACGATTGGCAAATTGCATTCCTATGATAAAAGACGCTCCCTCTGTATCCACATAGATGCAGGGGGAGCGTTCTTTGTTCTATGGCTCCCCTTTTAGGGGAGCTGTCACCAAAGGTGACTGAGGGGTAGCACCGCAGTGACTGAGGGGTATTATCCCTTTTGATTGAAAAGCATTTCTAACATGCGTTCTTCAATTCGAGCTTGATTTTCTTTAGAAAGTCGCTGAAACAAAAGAGAAGCCGGCGTTTCCGGAACAGCCATTCCCTGTTTGCAATTGGTTCTGCCAGCCAGATAATCCAACGATACATGGTAGTACTCCGCCAATTGTAACGCCTTTTCCAACGGAAGGTCAGTTTCTCCACGCTCATATTTGCCATAGTGATTGACCGATACGCCAATGATTGCAGCCACTTCTTTCTGTGTCAGATTCGCATCCTCTTTCAAGTCACGAAGGCGTTGGTAAAAAGCCATCACGACATTTCTTCCAACTGTACCCAGATATCTCCGACATCTGTATGAATGGTCAATGCATTCACAGCATTCGGCACTTCATATCCACTCTGTTTCCCATTCACCCAGACTTCTCCAACGTCTGCCGTTGCTTCCACAGAACAGCTGTTCTCTTCCGCATATAATGTGCATTTCACATTGCCCACATCACTGCTAATGCTGCATTGATTGTTCAATGTACACGCCGAAAGCGTAATGTCGCCGGTATCGGTCTTGATATTGGTGCGCACCAAGGTGCAGTTCTGCATGGAAATTTCACCACAATCTCCCTCAATGTTGCCGCTGCCATATACATAACAATCTTTCAGACTGCAATCGCCAGCATCACTTACGACTTCCAGCACATTCCGCACCTGTACATTCTCCATCGTAATTTCCCCTGTGTCGTTCTCAACCGACAAATCCTGTATGGTCATCGCCTCCAGTGCGATATTCCCGACATCTCCCTCGATGGAAACGCTATCGGCTTTCAGAGACTGCACCGCAATCTCTCCCACTTCGCTTTCAATCGACACACTGTCATAAATCGCATCCGGCAGCGAAACCGTCAGGACGGTAGAGGGCACAGATGCCGCAGCCCCAAACTGCACATGATTGCGCAACTTTTGCAGCATATTTCCGGCTTCCAGATCTTCGATATACAACGTGTCATCCTTGACAAATACGTGCAATGCGTTGTCCGGCAGATTGGTTGCTGTAATCGTGCAGAGGTCTGTGTCACTTTTTTCAAACTGAATGTCCATATTGTTTTCTGTGATGGCGCAGGATACGCTCTGAAACGCTTCTGTCACCTCAAAATAGCGGTCTTTCAGATTGAGCGCAGCCGTGAACTTTTCTGTGTTGAATGCACCAGCCGCCGTTGCAACCCCTGTTAACAGCAGTCCCCCTGCCAACAGCGCACAAGCAGTGATGTAATATGCTTTAGGCAATTTCATAAGTAGACTCCTTTCTCAACCAGTGCCAGAATTTCCGGATCAGAAAAACGTGACTTTTCCAGATTCCAACGATTCCCATCTGGCAGGGCTTCCAGAGCAGCATTGCCAGACCAGCAACGGTCAGTGCGGCTCCAAGTCCCAGTAATCCCATGGGAACATAGCCAGAAAAATAGAACAAACCAGAAACCAGAAACGTCAATGCAGCAGCAGCCAGCGAAAGCGGAAAGACTGCCAGCAGCAACACGGCTGTGACAAGGATGGAAAACCATACAGCGACAATCCCAATCCAGATGGGAGAAGTCAGAATCAAAACCGCCAGCTTCCAACCAAATGCAGAATACTTTTTGGTAGCCGTTGCGCCTGCACCTGCTTTTTCCTCGTGCAACAGCCGGGCAGCCGCTTCCTCCGGCGTGTCAGAAGGCGTGCCGCCCTCTTCAAAATAGGCACGATAAAATGCCATCGCCTCGTTGCGCTCTTCTTCCGTTGCCCCTTTCAGTGCTTTTTCCAGACGAGAGAGATATTCTTGTTCTGTCATGATGATGCCTCCTCATTGAGAAAATAATCGACCTGTTTTTTGTACTGTTGCCACTCGGCACGATACGATGCCAGCGTTTGCAAGCCGATTTCCGTAATGTGATAATAGCGACGATTGCGCCCCATATAGGGCTTGTCATACGTGTTCAGACATTGATTTTTCTGCAATCGGCGCAGGACAGGGTAAAGCGTAGACTCAGAAAGTGAGAATACAGATTGGATGTTGTGTGTCAGTTCGTAGCCGTATGTATCCCCCTTGGCAACACAGGAGAGTACAACGGCATCCAGCAATGCCGTGCTGACAGAAAAGACCGCCATGAAACCGCCTCCTTTTTTATGATATAATATCATGTTGTATCATATATTATACAACGTATAATATTACTTGTCAAGAAAAAACCTGCACAAAATTCTGCGCAGGTTTTTGTAACTTTTTCCAAAATTTCAGAGCTGCTCCGTGTCCGGCAGCCGATTGTACAGAATCTCTGTGACTTCTTCTCCGGTCGCCAGATGCGCTGAAAACGCACTGGCTGCGCCAGCCGCTGCCCCCATCCGCAACGCCGTCTGGTAATCGCCTGTCTTCTGCCAGCCTGCCAGAAAACCGGCTACCATCGAATCGCCAGCCCCGACCGAATTGACAACCGTTCCACTCGCTGCCGCCTGTCGATACACCATGCCATTCTCCGCACAGAGAATCGCTCCCTGTTTGGACATGGATACCAGCACATTTCTCGCACCGGCTTCCTGTAGCTGCTTCGCATAGGCAACCGCCTGTTCGGGCTGCTGGATGGAGACACCGAACAGCTGCCCCAGTTCATGGTGGTTCGGCTTAATCAGAAATGGGCGTTCCGCCAGTGTGCAGCGCAACAAATCCCCTTCGGCATCGACCACAACCGCAATTTTTTTCTCTGCCAGCTGCTGCATGATGGTGCAATACGTGTCCTGTGGCAGCTGTTTCGGGATGCTCCCTGCCAACACCAGCATATCGCCTGTCTCCAACGTGTCCAGCTGCTGCCGCAGTTGCTGCATGGATTCCGCCGGAATCGCCGGTCCAGCAGCATTGACTTCTGTCTCCTGCGCACCTTTTAGCTTGACATTGATCCGAGAACAGCCCTGCGGCAACGTCAGAAACCGGCAATCACAGCCTTGCAACGTCAAGCGACGCTGAATTTCTTCCCCTGTAAAGCCAGCGAGAAAGCCAAATAGACGGTTGGCAATCCCCAGATTTCCCAGCACAATGGAAACATTGATGCCCTTTCCGCCCGGCAGAAACGTCTCCTGTGTCATACGGTTTGTTTTTCCGGCACGAAAATCCGGTACTTGTACCACATAATCCAACGCCGGATTGAGTGTCACTGTGTAAATCATATTTACTTTCTCCTCTTTTTCTTTTAGATTGCCCCGAACCAGATGGTTTATGCCTGCGTATGCAGTGTCACTTCTCCGGATTGCAGCGCAATCGTCTCTCCCGTCTCCGTTTGCAGCAGCAAAGCCCCATCATCCGCAATGCCTGTTACCACACCGGTTCGCTGTTGTGTGCCCTGCCATGCGGTCACACGCTGTCCGGTCAGGCAGGAACGCTGCCGATACGCTTCCAGAAAGCCGTGCTGCGGCAAAACCGCCAACTGTGCTTCCAGTCGGTTCAGAATTTCCGCCAGCAAATCGGAACGATGCACGGCAACGCAACCCGATTCCTCCAGAGAAGATACCATATTGTGCAATTCCGGCGGCAGATTGCATTCTGTTTTCCGGATGTTGATGCCAATCCCGACCACCATATAATCCATCTGTCCTGCCTCACAGTTCCAAGCCGCTTCTGTCAGAATGCCACAGAGCTTCTTGCCCTGATAATAGATGTCATTGACCCATTTGATTTGTGCCGGCAAATCATATAATGCTTCTATGGCTTCTGCGACGGCAACCGCTGCACAACATGTCACCTGTTGTGCGGTCGGCATTGACAAATCTTCCCGTAAAATCACAGAAAAATACAAGCCGGTATGAATCGGCGAACAGAACACCCGTCCCATCCGTCCACGACCGGCGGACTGTCCGTCTGCGGCAACGACCGTTCCATGTGCAGCCCCTTCCGCCGCCAACTGTTTACAGACGGTATTGGTGGAGTCCACCGTTGTAAATTTTTTCAGATTTCTGCCCAGATGTTTTGTATGCAACTGCTTCTGTACAGCGGCTTCTGTCAGCAAATCCGCATCTGCCGGAATGCAATAGCCCAGTTTTGCATGAGAAAGAATCGGCACATTCGATTCTGTCCGCAAGGTCTGCACCGCTTTCCAGACAGCGGCACGGCTGATGCCCAGCTGCGCCGCCAATGCCTCTCCGGAATAATATGTGCCGGCATGTTCCAGCAAAATCGCATAAAGTGTATCTTTTCGTTTCATGTTCGTTTCCTTTCTGATGATCTTATCCCTGTACCGCTTGCAGCAGTGCCAGCAACAGCAGGCAGACCCCACTCATCCAGCTTCCGTGCCATTTCCGTTTCCGGTGCAGTCGTGTTCCGATTTTTGTCCCGACCGATGTGCCCACCACGCCGAATAGCAGCGTGAACAGGGCAATCCCGACCGGACGGTTGTTCTGCCAGCCGATTCCAATCCCAACTGCCAGAGAATCCATCGAAAGCGCAACCGCAAGCAAGACGGCTTCCTTGACAGAAAGACTGTGCGAATGGTCGGCATCTGCCGTCTCCGCATCAAAATAAACCGTGCGCAAATCCGGCGCAGCAGTCTCTTTTTTGATGGGTTTGACCAGATCTTTCAGCAGCATGACACCGCCCATCGCTGCCAACAGCACGATGCTGGCAATCCGACAAAAAGAAGCTGGCAACCACAAACCGGATAGCTTTGCCATCTCCATCGCAAAAAAGAAAAACACTGCCCCCGTTCCGCTCAACATCCACGCAGCAGAAAACGGAATCCGTATCCCACTCATGCCATAGGCGACCGCCGTAAAGAACAAATCCAGTGAAACGGTAAACGCCGGCAACCACAATTGCAACATGACATCGCCCCCTCATGTCATGCTATGCAATGTGGTGTTATTTGGTGTCAGCTGCCGGACAGTGTAACGTAATCTGTGTGACTTCTGGCGGATTGCCCAGTCGGAATTTGCCGATGCCACAGTTGACATACATCCATTTTCCGTCTTTCCCGTACCAGCCTTTGTTATATTTCGGGAACAACTTCCGTTCCGGTGACAAGATGCCCCCGATAAATGGCAATCTGACAACGCCACCGTGCACGTGACCGCTCAAGGTCAGATCTGCACCCCATGCGAAATAGGTTTCTGCCGGCAACGGATTGTGTGCCAGCAGAATCGTACAGCCTTGTCGGGTGCCAAGGTCTGCCGTCAAATCCGCTTCTGTATAGGAAGCCAGATTCCGATACCGGAAGTGTGCATCGTGATACAAATCAATCCGCAGCGATGCCCCTGCCAGATAGCAGACCGACTCGCCCCGTTGCAGACAAACCGTTGTATTGTCCAGCAACTGACAACCTGCCTCCACAATCATCTGCCGATAAGCGGCAGCCGGTTCCGGTTGAAAATCCCATTCGTGATTGCCAAGACAGAGATACACAGGCGCAATCGCCCGCAGTGCGGTCAATAATTGCTGTCGTTCTGTAAAATCCGTCATATCACGGGAGACCAGATCGCCCGTGATGACAATCCAATCCGGCTCGCAGCAGCGGACTGCCTGCAAAAGTTGTTGTTCGCCGTTCGGATAAACACGATGGTGCAAATCGGAGAGTTGCACCAGACGCACCCCATCAAATGCTGCCGGCAACGCCGGCAAAGCGACGGTTTGTCGCCGGATACAAAGGCGTTTCTGCATGATGTTCAGAATGGTTGCCTCCTTTTTCTTTTTTCTGTGCGCAATATCGAAAAAAAGCAGGACGCAACCGCCCTGCTCTTCCTCATATCATGATGCCCATATCCATGGGTTTTACTCTATTTTGCCGTACAGACCAACCTGTAAATCATCTTCCGGCTTCGGTTTCCGGTAATCTTTCTCAAAGCTGGTGCTCATGATATCATCGAAATTGGTCGGCTTGTGCGGAATTTCTTCGCTCTGCCGCTTCTTCCGATTGTGATTGTTCCGGTTTCCACCGTTGTTGTTATGATTGTTCCGGTAGCCGTTTTTCTTTTCCCCACGGTTTTCACTGTGGTCTTTCCGATTGTTGTTATGATTCTTACCCCGACGAGACGGCAACGGATTGCCGTTTTCATCCAATGGCAGAATGATGACCTTCCGGTAGGGATCTTCTCCGACACTGCGAGAACCAACCCCGTCAATTTCTGCTACTTTGGCATGGATAATGCGCCGTTCATACGGATTCATCGGCTCCAGTGTTGTGGCACGCTGATTCCGGATGACATTTTTCGACAACCGTTCTGCCAGATGTTCCAGTGTCTGCCGCCGCTTTTCCCGATAGCCGTTGCTATCCAGAATAATCCGGCAATACTCTTCTTCATCCTTGTTGGCGATGATCGAAGAGAGATACTGCATGGCATCCAGTGTTTCCCCCCGTCTGCCGATGACCGTGCCGCCACGGTTATTGCTCTTGAGATTCAGCAGAACGCCGTTCTCCACTACGACCGGCTCTGCGGTAATCGTTACGCCCAGCTTCTCATAGACTGCTGTCACGTAATTCTGCACCCGTTCTACCGCTGCCAGCTGTTCTGCCGGCAAATCTGCCAGTTCTTTTCCCGACGCTTCTGTCGGGGCAACGGCTGGTGCGACAGACACGGTCGCTGCTGCTGTTTCTGCGGAAGTTGTCTCTTCCTCCACGGTTTCCGTTACCGTTTCTGTTACCACTTCTTCCGCTTCCGTTTCCTCCGCTACCGCTTCTGTTGCAGTTTCTTCCGCTACCGCTTGTTCTGCCACCGGTGCAACTGGTGCTTCCGCTTCTTCTGCAATGGGGGTTGTGGTGGATGCTGGTGCAGCCACCGGCTGTTCTGTTTCCGGTTCATAGATGGCTTCTACCTTCACACTGGCACCAATGCCCACAAATCCCTTTTTCTGTTCCAGAATCCGGAAAACGATCTGCGACATCGGCACACCAAATACTTGTTCTGCCTGTCGTTGTGCATCTTCCAGCTTTTTCGCAGTAAAAATCTGTCTCATGCTCTCACGCATCCCTTTCTTCTTCTCCAGCAGACAACCCTGTCTGCATCAAATTCTGTCATTGTTTCGACGAAGAATCCGCATCCTCATTATAATCGCCGTATTTCTCCGCCATCCGCTTTCTGGCATCCTGCAATTTCTGCTTGTTATAGCCAGACAGCTCCCGATTGGACATATTCTTTGTCTTTTCTGTTTCCTGTACCCGTACAGCCCCTGCATTCTGGTTCATGAGCCGCTCTGTAAAGGACTGCTTTCCCGCTGCATAACGGGCTTCCAGTTTCTTGTTCTCTTTTTCAATCACCTTTGCGCCCCGTTCCGGCGTGAAATACAAGTTCAGCCCGACGGTCTGAATCAAAGAGAAGAAAGAAGAACAAGCCCAGTAGAAGCCAACGCCGGCAGATACCTGAAAAGCAAACCAGATGGAAAACAGCGGCATGACATACAACATGACGTTCATGCAGCCCATGTTCTGCTGCGCAGCCGGATTCCGCTTTTTCTGTACCATCTGGGTATAGATGGTCATAATCAGCTGCAAAATACCAGAGAGGAACGGAATACAGCACAAAATAATGGCAGACGTATCCCAGACTTCTGGCTTCAGGGTCGGGGTTGTCCCCAGATCCACGCCGAATATGGTGAAATGGCTCAGGAAATCCGATATCTTGGTGGTATCAAATCCATCTATGTTGGCAAACGAAGATGGATCGGTCTGAAACGCTTTCAGAACACCCAGTTCTTCTCGCAGACCGGTATATTGCTTGGCGGAATCGCCCAGAATGCCGCTGGCAATCTCCACAACTTTGTCGACGAGACTGCTGCTACAACGCAGAATATGCGTCAACGGCTTGTACACAACGTCCAGCACGCCAAAGAGCAGAAAGAACTGTAAAAACATTGGCAGGCAGGAGGCAGACGGATTGACGTGTTCCTCCTGATACAACTGCATCTGTGCCTGTTGCAGCTCCTGCGGCTTATCCTTGTACTTTGCCTTCAGCTTTTCCAGCTTTGGTGCCAGTGCCTGTGTCCGAATGGTGTTTTTCTGCTGCTTATAGGAAATTGGAAACAGCACCAGCTTCGTGATAATCGTAAACAGTACGATCGCAACGCCATAGTTGTTGACGAGCTGATAAATCAGCCGCATGATCCAACCGAACGGTGCGCCGAATAAGTCGTATAAAAACGTAATGTGTCATCCTTTCTGTTTGTACTTGATCCTGCTGTGTGGGGATGGTGTCCGTGTCAGGGGGACAGCATCGAACCCGCCTGGATTCCAGGGGTTACAGCGCAGAATCCGCCGGACTGCCAGTCCGGTGCCGTGCCAGGCACCAAAGCGTGTGATGGCCTGCATAGCGTAGGTACTGCACGTGGGATAAAAACGGCAGCATGGCCGTTTCAACGGGGAAAGAAACCGTCTGTAACAGCGGATCAGCAACAGCAGAAGCTGTTTCATGATGGCTTCTCTCCCTTTTTCGTCGTTTTCCCGCCTTTTGCGGTCTGGGCAGGCTGTTCCCAATACTGCTGGATCTGCGGCAAGGTATGCTTGCGCAGATGGGCAGTCAGTCGGGTGGATTTCACCTCACACAGACGGGCACGGGCGACAATCACCAGATCCAGATATTGCGGCAGCTCCGCTTCCAGCTCCCGATATGCCTGCCGGATGAGCCGCTTGGCACGGTTTCGCTTGACGGCATTGCCGACCCGTTTGCCGGCAGTAATGCCCAGCCGGTGGTGATCCAACCGGTTCGGCCGCAGATAGATCACAACAAACGGTGTGACAAATGACGCACCACGGTGATATAGATTCTGAAAATCCCGATTCTGATTCAGGATTACGGTATGCTGCACCGCCACCGCTCCTTTCTGATGAAATTCTGAAAACAAAACAAAAAAGACCACAAAAAAGCTTTTGTGGTCCGTCTCGTTAGTGGCTAAGTCTTGCTCTGCCCTTGGCTCTTCTACGAGCTAAAACCTTTCTTCCGTTGGAAGTTGCCATTCTCTTTCTGAAACCGTGTTCCTTCTTCCGGTGCAGCTTCTTTGGCTGATATGTTCTTTTCACAACAACTGCCTCCTTTCCGACTTGCAATCTCTGCAATACAAAAATATCATAGTCTGACCTGTTTTATTATACCGGATTCCACCCGATGGTGTCAAGCATTTTTTCCAAAAAACGCAGATTTTTTCAGATCCATCAGAAAGCGGCTTGTTTTTCGCCTGTTTTTTGTGCATATCGTACAGATTTAGATTGCTTTCCACAGCAAGTTGTGGAAAATCAACGTCTTTTTTGTATTTTTTCCACAACAGCCTTGATTTTTTCCCCTATTCATGATACAATAAAATAGTATCGCTGTCAATTGGGACCGGAAAGGCCTCCGTTGACAGCCAGAATTCCGCAGAAATACTTGCAGATACCACAAAAGGAGATAACAATGCTATGAATTCATTCGATGAAGTATTTGCCCATGTGAAGCAATACTGCCTGGAAGAAGGGGAAATTCCGGAAGTAGCGGTCAAGCTTTGGATTGATGCCCTCAAACCGGTAGAACTCAATGGCGCAGACGCTGTCTTTTCCGTGCAGTCCGACTTTCAACGGTCTGTCATCCTCAGCAACTACGAGCCGCTGCTCCGAGAGGCATTCCACAACGTCCTTGGCTTCGATGTCAACCTCCACATCAACGTCGTAGAGGAAGACGACAGCGACCCGCACAACGGCATTCCAGACGATGCTGAGCTGGATCGCCGCAACGAACAGCTGGAAAAGAGCTTCGAGGGTGCCAATTACGAATACACGTTCGAAACATTCATCGTCGGACGTTCCAACGAGTTCGCTTACGCAGCGAGTACCGCTGTCGCAAAGGAACCCGGCAAGAATTACAACCCCCTGTTTATCTACGGGCCGTCCGGACTGGGCAAAACCCACCTGATGCACGCCATCGCCCACGAAGTACAGCTGCAACATCCGGATTACAACATCATCTACGTCACCAGTGAGGAGTTCGGCAACGACCTGATCAATGGCATCAACCGCAACAACATGTCCAGCTTCCACGAGAAGTACCGCACAGCGGACGTGCTGCTGATCGACGATATCCAGTTTTTCAGCAACAAAGACCGGATGCAAGAGGAATTTTTCCACACATTCAACAAACTACATGCCGAAGGCAAGCAGATTGTTATCACTTCTGACAAACCGCCGAAGGAAATCAAAACGCTCGAAGAGCGCATCCGGACCCGCTTTGAATGGGGTCTGATTACCGATATCACCATTCCGGATTTCGAAACCAGAATCGCCATCATCCGCCGGAAAGCAGAACTGCTGAACCTGTATATTCCGGACGATGTGGCAGAATTTATCGCCAACCGCCTGAAAACCAACATCCGTCAGCTGGAAGGTGCCGTCAAGAAGCTCAAGGCACTCAAACACTTCGCTGGTTCTGCACCGTCCATTTCCATGGCACAGAGTGTCATCAAGGACATCCTGAACAACGACCAGCCTGTGCCCATCACCGTGGAAAAGATTATTGCCGAGGTCGCCGATGTCTACGGGGTCACACCGGAAGAGATCCGTGGCAGCAAGCGTTCCAGCCAGATTTCCACCGCCAGAAAGGTGGCAACCTACGTCGTACGGGAGATCACACAGATGCCGCTCCAGTCCATCGGCACGGAATTCGGAGGCAGAGATCACTCCACCATCGTGTATGCCATCAACAACATTGAGGCTGGGATGAAGCGGGATGCGAACCTGAAACAACTGGTCGAAGACATCATCAAAAACATCAAAAGCAAGTCCCGTTGACCCCTGTTTTTCCGCCCGATTTTTTTCCACAATGCTGTTGAAAACCCCGTTTTTTGCCCCATTTTTTCGATGTCGACCGGCGGTCGGAAATCGCCGTTTTCCAGCGGATTTTCGTCAATTTTCCACAGCTTTTCACAGAAAAAATGACGTTTTCCACATTTCAACATAGTTTTCCACAATGTGTGGAAAAGAAAAAGATGCGCAATTTCGGGACATTTTGACCATTCCACAAATCTTTCCACTTTTCCACCAGTTTCCACAGTGCAATCTTTCCACATTTCCACACAGCGATTTTGCTCCCTCGTGGAGAAGGGCAAGTTTTCCACAATTTTCTCCACAATCTTTCAACTTCCACTCCACAATCTTTCAACAATTCAACACGAAAATTTTCTTTCAACTTTTCCACAAATTTTCAACAGTGCC
>CAYNPC010000049.1:0-11228 GCA_964399025.1 uncultured Ruminococcus sp.
GTTGCGGCTTCGTCTGTCTCTGTTTCTTCCGTTGTGTCTGTTGTTGTATCTTCTGTGGTGCTTTCCGTTGTGTCTTCCGTCGTCGCTTCTGTCGTTACTTCTGTTGCAGCAGTGGTTTCTGCTGTTGTTTCTGCTGTCGTTTCCCCACAAGCTGCCAGTGCAGCCAGCATTCCGGTTGCACAGAGCAACGCTAACATCTTCTTCATGTTGATTCCCTTTCTTTTTTCAGTAGTTTTCTGTTGTGATTAGAACTGTACGCTTTCCATAATGGCATCCATGCTGCTCAGCACCGGACTGCTGCCACTGTAATTGGAGAATGTCATTGCATAAGGCGTGTCCCCTACGTAGAAGAGAATGGAGACATTCATCTTTTCTGCGACATCCACCTCGTCTTCCGCAGCCGGTGTGTACGTGATGGCATATGCATCGGAATCCTGTACGGTGTTCCAGACCTCTGAAATGACCGTGTAGCCATTTGCTAAGTTTTTGCCGAGGCTTTCCAGAATTTCCTCCTGTGTCTCGTCTTCCAGTCCCATTGTGGATGGGTCAAAAATCTGGAGGGTCAGCGCACCGCTGCCGTCCATCGGATACCAGACGGAAAGTCCCTCTACGTTGGCAGTAGACCACATCAGCGGGGTCTGGAAGGTGATGTCCTCGAACGTCACCGGATCTTCAGACAGTTCGACTTCGCCGACGGTTGCGGCTTCTGTGGTTGCTTCTGTTTCTTCTGCGGATTCGGTTGCCGTTGTTTCTGCTACCGTGGTTTCTGCAACGGTTTCACTGCTGTCTTCCTGCGCACCGCAGCCGACAACAGCGAACAGCATCGTCAATGCAGCAACTGCTGCGATTGTTTTTTTCATCAGATTTGCATCCTTTCTATTCTGTCAATTGGTTTTTATCCGTTTTTTATTTGTCGGTACTGATATAGGACCAGTAGCCTTTCAGGTAAACACAGCCGGAGAAAATGGTCAGGATGGTGGAAATCCAGATCAGACCATTCAGCCCCCATACGGTGATGGCATCCGGCAGGGCACAGCCAAAGTCATGTACGATGGAGCAGCACAGCAGCACTGCCACGATGGTAATCATGGTGAAAGCGGTTTTCAGCTTGCCCCAGATACCGGCAGCGACAACAACGCCTTCGCTGGCGGTCAGCATCCGCAGACCGGACACCATAAATTCTCTGGCGGCGATGATCATAACGGGAATGGCGGACATTCTCACATCATCCAATTCGACAAATGCCATCAGAGCGGTCAGCACCAGCACTTTGTCTGCCAACGGATCGAGAAATTTTCCGAAGTTGGTGACAAGATTTCTTGCCCGTGCAATTTTTCCATCCAGTGCATCCGTGATGGAAGCGGCTGCAAATACCACCAATGCCCACAGGTAATGATAGGGAATGCAGCATACATAGAGAAAAATCAGAAAAACTGGAATCAGAAGCACACGCAGACAGGTCAATTTGTTCGGGAGATTCATGCAGATACCTCCTCAGCCAGCAGATCATAATCCATCGTGTCAAAGACTTCTACCATGACATAATCGCCGCATTGGTGGTCACGGGTACGGCGGATGAAGATTTTTCCGTCGATATCCGGTGCATCCGCTGTGGTTCTGCCGAAATAGCAGCCAGCCCACTGATCAAAACCTTCGATGACGGCTTCCACCTGCTTGCCGATTTTCGCTGCGTTCTTTTCCGCACTGACATCCGCCTGCTGCTGCATCAACACTTCTGCACGGTGTGCCCGTGTGTCTTCGTCAATCTGGTCTTCGTATTCTGCCGCAACTGTGCCTTCCTCTTCGGAATAGGCAAAGCAACCCAACCGGTCAAACTGCATTTCCTGTACGAAATCGCCCAGTGCGTTGAACTGTTCTTTGGTTTCACCGGGGAAGCCGGTAATCAGGGTTGTCCGCAGGGTGATATCCGGCATTTTTTCCCGGATGTGTGTAATCAGATTGCGCAGCGTTGTTTCATTTCCCGGACGGTGCATCCGGCGGAGAATGGTTGCATCACAGTGCTGAATGGGCAGATCCAGATACTTGACGATTTTCGTTTCGCTTGCCATAACATCCAGCAATTCTTCTGTAATGCGTTCCGGATAGCAGTACAGCACCCGAATCCAGTGGAGCTGTGGAATCTTGCAGAGTGCCTGAAGCAGCTGCGGCAGACGGGCTTCGCCATAGAGATCCTTGCCGTATTCTGTGGTGTCCTGTGCAATCAGAATCAATTCTGTAACGCCACGTTCTGCCATCCGGTTGGCTTCTTCCAGCACATCTTCCATTGGTACACTGCGGTACGCACCACGAATGGACGGAATGGCGCAATAGCTACAACGGTTGCTGCAACCCTCTGCGATTTTCAGATAGGAGAAAAAGGGCAGGGTGGTAATAATCCGGTCGCCTGTCAGTTCTGCCTCTGTCTTCGGAGCGAACTGTACGACGTGTTCTTTTTGCAGAACGGATTCCAGAATTTCCACGATGTCCTTCTGGTCACCGATGCCGACAACGGCATCGACTTCCTCAAAGAGATCCGCTGCTTCCTGCTGATAGCGTTCCGTGAGACATCCGGTCAGAATGATTTTCTGGATGGTGCCCTCTGCTTTCAGGGTTGCCAGTTCCAGAATGGTTTCGATGGCTTCTTCTTTTGCAGACTGGATGAATCCACAGGTGTTGACGACAACGACATCGGCTTCGCCCGGCTCTTTTACGAGCACATAGCCATGTTTCCGGAGCTTGAACAACATCCGTTCGCTGTCCACCAGATTCTTGGAACATCCCAAGGAAACCATACCTACTTTAATCGGCATAAAATAACCGCCTTTCTTTGCTGTTTTCTGTATATTTTCGACTGTCCTGTTGACAGCATACTATCATTTAGTATAGCACGAATGAGACAGCCCTGTCAAGCGGCGGTTTTTGGTTGACGGCAGCGAAAAAATGTAGTATAATACAAGGTAATCCCATCGGGCTATCACAACGCTAAGGGAAAGGAATTTTTTGAATGCAATGAAATTATTTCGGGAACTCTATCAATATCGGCAAATGCTTTTCAGCCTTGTCCGCAAGGACTTGCGGGGACGCTATAAGGGTTCTGTTCTGGGCTTTCTCTGGACATTCATCAACCCTTTGATGCAACTTCTGGTCTATACGTTCGTCTTCACCGTCATCCTGCCTTCGCAGGTGGAGCACTATTCGCTTTATCTTTTTGTGGCACTGATTCCGTGGATTTTCTTTTCCGCTGCCATGACGGGGGGTGCAGGTTCGATTGTCGCACAGAAAGACCTCATCAAAAAAATCTACTTTCCACGGGAAATTATTCCCATCTCCTACGTCACGAGCTGTTTTGTCAATATGCTGCTCTGCTTCTTGATTATTTTTCTCGTGATGCTGGTCACCGGCGCACCGTTTTCGCTGCCTGCCCTGCTCTGTCTGCCGGTCATTATGGTGGTAGAATATCTGCTGGCACTGGGCATTGCCATGTTGGCGGCAGCTGTCACCGTTTATTTTCGGGATCTGGAGCACATCTTAGGCATTGTCTCTATGATCTGGATGTATCTCACGCCGGTTCTCTATCCGGAAACGCTGGTGCCGGAGAAATGGCAGAAGCTCTATCATCTGAATCCCATGACTTCGCTGATTACAGCCTATCGGGATGTACTGTATCGTGGTGTTGTGCCTGATTTGTCCACCCTGTTGGAAGCAGCGGTATTGGGTGTTCTGTTTCTGGTGATTGGTCTGCTGACATTTTCCAAACTGAAAAAAGGCTTTGCGGAGGAATTGTAATCATGGACGAAACCACATATTCGATTCAAGTGGAACACGTAGAGAAAAGCTTTCGGGTTTTTCAGGACAAAGGACAGAGCCTCAAAGAACGGCTGCTTTTCTGGAAGCGCAACCGCTATGAATTGCGTCCTGTCCTGCGAGATATTTCCTTTTCGGTCAAACGTGGGGAAGCCATCGGGCTGATTGGCGAGAACGGCTGTGGCAAAAGCACAACCCTCAAATTGTTGACGAAGATTCTCTATCCGGACAAGGGCAGCATTTCGATGCAAGGCAGAGTTTCCAGTCTGCTGGAGCTGGGGGCTGGATTCCATCCGGATATGAGTGGCAGGGAAAATATCTATACGAATGCTTCGATTTTCGGACTGACCAAACGGGAAATTGATGCCCGTTTGCAGACCATCATTGCCTTTTCCGAACTGGAAGCGTGCATTGACAATCCGGTCCGTACCTATTCTTCTGGGATGTATATGCGCCTTGCTTTTTCTGTTGCCATTCACGTCAATGCAGATATCTTATTGATTGATGAAATTCTCGGCGTGGGCGATGTCAATTTCCAACAGAAATGTTTCCGCCGGTTGCAGGAAATCAAAGCGGCTGGCACGACCATTGTGATTGTCTCGCACTCGATGGAGCAGATAGAGCAGATCTGTGACCGTTCCATCTGGATTGACAACGGGAAAATTCGGGAAGAGGGCATACCGAAATATGTCCATGAACATTATCTCGCAGAAATGGAAAAAGAACGGGTTGCCCGTGAGAAAAAAAAGCGAGCGGAAGTGGCAGAGACAGAAGCGGTTGCAACAGAACAACCGGAAGCAGAAGCCTTACCTGCGTTCTGTGAACCGACAGCCGTGCGGATGGGCAACGGTGCCATCCGGTTTACCGATGCCAGAATGTTGGATGCTGCGGGGAACCCCTGCCATGCCTTTCCGACCGGTAGCCCCATCACGGTTGAAATTGCCTACGCAGCAAAAGAAATCGGACTGGAGGGCAATTTTGGCTACGGCATTTTTCGGGAAGACAGCGTGCACTGTTACGGCACGAACACAGAAATTGACTGTGACCGACTGATTTCCGTCCAGAAGACAGGTGTCATCCGCTGGACGTTTCAGAATCCTTTATTGCCGGGACATTATTTTCTGGATGTGGCAATCCACTCGAAGAGCGGTGTGTTTTTTGATGATATCCGCCGCATTCAATCTTTTACGATTACCGCCACCAGACGGGATAT
Organism: uncultured Ruminococcus sp.; assembly: GCA_964399025.1. GTDB lineage: Bacteria > Bacillota > Clostridia > Oscillospirales > Ruminococcaceae > Ruminococcus_C. The sequence goes on from CAYNPC010000049.1 coordinate 5,018, forward strand.
CGGGCTTTGTCGATTAGAAACCGTCTGGGAACTGGATAATCCTGCACCATCGCCAACGCAAACAGAAACACAAAGGAGGTTACACGGACAAGATGTTTGACCAATGGAGACAAAAAATGCGACAGCGGCAGTATGACAACATCTGTCGGAAATTACAGCTGTCACCGCAACTGATTCGGGATTTGCCGCAGCTGGCGCAACAAACGCAACAGACAACCGCTGGCGTGCAACAGTTGCAGACAACCATGCAGCAGACATTGCAGCGGTTGCAACAAGACGATCTGACGACACTTTCCCTGCTGGATCGCACCACACGGCTGGAACGGGCAGCGGCGGACACAAATAAGCAGAATCTCGACCTGAACATGCTCACGAAGACAACGTATTCTCAGGCAGGAGAAGATGCCATTCTGGCGTATCTGTTTGCTGTGATGGGCATTCCGTTTGCAAAGTGTACGTATCTGGATCTGGGGGCAAATCGTCCCAAAGAGATGAGCAACACGTACTTTTTCTACGAACAGGGTGCAAGTGGCACACTGGTAGAAGCCAATCCGGCGTTGATTCCTGCTTTGCAGAAGGAGCGCAGTGGTGATGTCGTTCTGAATCGCTGCATTGCACCGGAATCCGGTCACGCCATTCCGTTTCACGTCCTGAGTGTGGATGGCTTATCCACCCCAGAAGATGTGACCGCCCTGCTGGCAGCCCATCCGGATGTGAAATTGCTGGAGACTGTCAACGTAGAAACCATTTCCGTCAATGAGATTCTGGCTGGGATGGAATCGGTTCCGCTGCTGATGAACATCGACGTAGAAGGCATGGAGATGGAGATTCTGCGTTCGATTGACTTCACAAAATATCGTCCGATGGTATTGGTACTGGAGATGATTCCCTATTCCAAGAAGCTGCCGGTCGGACAGAAAAACCAAGAGATTCTCGCCTTTTTACAGGAAAAGGGCTATACCGAATACGCCTTTACCGGCATCAATTCGATCTTTCTCGATACGAATGCAACAGAATAGAAAGGAGGGGCTTTTCCCAAAAAGAAAAGCCTGTTAGATTATGGCAATCAATATTGAAGATATCATGTCAGAAATCCGTTCGGACATTCAGCAAAAAGGGCTGAACAGTTCTATGCTGTCCTTTGCCGATGTGCCGTGTGACGCCAATCCGGAAAACCCGACAGATGCGTATGATCCGGATACCCTTCGCAGCAATGTGCAGTACGTCAGCACACAATATCAAGTACAGCCTTATCGTCCGTTGACCGGCAATCCGGTGCTGGTATTCTGTAAGAAAGTGTTGCGGCGATTGATGCGGTTCTATGTAGAACCCATTGCGCAGGATCAGACGTATTTCAATGCCAATACCGCACAGGCATTGCAGGAGGTCGAGCTGTATCTGATTGATGCCCAGACCAACAACAACACCGCCCTTGCCAGTCGGATTGCGGATCTGGAATTGCAACAGAAAAACAACCGGCTGCAAATTGATGCCCTGACACAGCAAGTGGAAGCGTTGCAGGAGAAGCTGGCGGAGAAAGAGGCTGCAAAGTGAGGGTGTTCCAGCTGTTGCCCACCATTTCCATGGGTGATGCTGTGAGCAATGACACCATTGCCATCGCAAAAGTACTGCGGGACATGGGCTATCAGACGGGCATTTATGCGGAAAATATAGACCCCCGTCTGCCGTCCGGCACTGCAAAATCTGTCACGAAGCTGCCACGGCTGCAAGCTTCTGACACCGTTCTCTATCATATGTCAACCGGCAGCGAGCTGAACAAAGCCATTCCACAATATCCCTGCCGGAAGGGTATGATTTATCACAATATTACGCCGTCACACTTTTTTCAGCCTTACAATGCCCAGTTGACGAAGCTGTTGGATGCTGGTCTGAAAGACGTGTTGTCGCTGGCACCGCATATTGATTTCTGTCTGGCAGATTCTGCTTTCAACCGGCAGAATCTGTTGGATATGGGCTACACCTGTCCGATTTCTGTCCGACCGATTCTGATTCCGTTTTCAGACTATGCCAAGAAACCAAATGCAGAAATCATTCAGCGTTACGGCAACGATGATTACACGAATTTCATCTTTGTCGGGCGCATCGCACCGAACAAGAAACAGGAAGATGTGATTCGTACCTTTTCCTGTTATCAACGGTTCTGCAATCCGAAATCCCGTCTGTTTTTGGTTGGTGCGTGGTCAGGGGCAGAATCGTATTACCGGCGGCTCTGCCGCTATACAGCGGCGTTGCAGGTGGAAAATGTCGTGTTTACAGGGCATATCCCTTTTGCAGATATTCTCGCCTATTATCATGTGGCAGATTTGTTTCTCTGCATGAGTGAGCACGAAGGCTTCTGTGTGCCATTGGTAGAAGCGATGTATTTTGGCGTGCCGATTCTGGCATACGATGCTTGTGCCATTCCGGATACACTCGGTGACAGTGGCATTCTGTTGAAGCGCAAAGATCCCTTGGAAGCGGCGATGGTTGCGAACCGGATTCTGACCGATACGGTTTTGCGGCGGGAGTTGGTTTCTCAGCAGCGGCAACGACAGCAGGCGTTTTCCTATCAGAAAGTGCGTGCGACATTGGAAGCACAGTTGAAAGAATTTCTATCACACAATTCATAAATCATAAAGACAAGAAAGGAGCCTTTTTATGGCAAAAGCAGAACTCAAGAAAAAATCACAACTTGTCATGCCGGAGAGCAGAGAAGACAAGAAAAAAGCACTGGAAAATGCCATTGCCCACATCATCAAAACGTATGGCAACGGGGCAGTTATGCGACTTGGGCAGGCAAGCACCATGCAGGTTGATGCCATTCCGACCGGTTCGATGACACTCGATCTGGCACTTGGCATCGGCGGCGTGCCGAGAGGCAGAATCATAGAGCTGTATGGACCAGAAAGTTCTGGTAAAACCACCGTTGCACTGCACATCGCAGCAGAAGCACAGAAGCAGGGCGGTGAAGTGGCATTTATCGACGTAGAACACGCCTTAGATCCTGTGTATGCCCGTGCACTTGGGGTCGATATCGACAATCTCCTCGTTTCTCAGCCGGACAGCGGGGAGCAGGCGTTGGAAATTGCGGAAGCACTGGTGCGTTCCGGTGCGATTGATGTCCTGATTGTAGACTCCGTTGCAGCGATGACCACCAAAGCCGAAATCGAAGGCGATATGGGCGATAGCCATGTCGGCATGTTGGCAAGACTGATGTCACAGGCGATGCGGAAACTGACTTCCGTGATTTCGAAATCCAACTGTGTTGCGATTTTCATCAACCAGATTCGGGAAAAAATCGGTGTGATGTACGGCAATCCGGAGACCACACCGGGCGGACGGGCGTTGAAATTCTATGCTTCTGTCCGGATGGAAGTGCGCAAGGGCGAAGCCATTAAAGACGGTTCTAACATCATCGGCAACCGCACCCGTGTGAAAATTGTCAAGAACAAAGTAGCACCACCATTCCGGGAATGCGAATTTGATATTCTCTATGGAAAAGGCATTTCCCGTACAGGCGAGGTGTTGGATCTGGCAGTGGATATGAATATCATTCAGAAAAGCGGTTCTTGGTTCAGCTACAACGGACAGCGGCTCGGACAGGGAAGAGACAACGTCAAGGAACTGCTGCAAAATTCGCCGGATATGATGAAAGAAGTCGAAGCAAAAATTCTGAAAAATCTGGAGGAGCAGAAAGCGGCTGCCATCAATGCCCAGAAAAAAGGCAAGGCAGCAGAGAAGAACGATGCCAGTGCATTGGAACAGGCTGCGGCAAAGGCAGCTGCGGCACAGATTCCCACCAATCTGGATGCAGATGCCGATCTGGATATTGCTGCGGAAAGCGATTTCACAGAATTTGCGCCGGTTGAATGATCATGCAGATTGCACAGGTTTTACAGAAAAATGCGTCCATATGGGAGTTGCAGTTGGCAGATGGACGCTGTTATGAAATAGACTATCCGTGTGTCGTAGAATATGCGCTGCTCGACCGGTTGGAACTCGAAGAGGAAACGTTGCAGGCAATGCGGCAGACGTTCTGTGAACGGCACGCTCTGCAACAAGCCCTGCGTTGGCTGGATTTCCGTCCTTACACGTATAAGGCGATGTTTCAACGGCTTTCTCCGGAATATGGCGCACAGATCAGCTTTGCCGTGATGGAACGTCTGACACAGATGGGGCTGATCAATGATTATCACTATGCACAACAGATGGCACGTTCTCTGATTGAACGGAAATCCTACGGGATGCGGCGAGCGGCTGAGATGATGCGCCAGAAAGGGCTGCCACAGAATGTGATTACTGCTGCGTTGCAGCCTTATCAGGCGGATGTGATGGAACGGTTGCAACGACTGATTCACCGCCATTATGCGGAAAAGCTGTCGGATCGGACTGACCGGAACGCCATAGAAAAAACAAAAGCTGCATTGGTGCGGAAAGGCTATAGCTTTTCCGAGGTCAATGCTGCCATTCAACAATATCAGGAGGCGTTGTCATGAAGACAGTGTATCTGTTTACAGATGGTGCTTGCAGCGGCAATCCCGGTGCAGGTGGCTGGGGGGCAATTCTGCGCTATGGCACACGGGAAAAAGAACTTTCCGGTGGTGCAGCAGAGACAACCAATAACCGGATGGAGCTTTCCGGTGTGATTGCTGCGCTCTCCGCATTGAAAGAGCCGTGTCATGTCATTCTGACAACGGATAGTAAATATGTTGTAGATAGTGTTACAAAGGGCTGGGTATATGGCTGGCAAAAACGTGGCTGGGTGAAAGCAGACAAAAAGCCAGCCTTGAATGTCGATTTGTGGAAACAGCTGCTGCCATTGCTGGCAACACATCAAGTGGAATTTGTCTGGGTAAAAGGGCATGCTGGTCATCCGGAAAATGAACGCTGTGACCAGTTGGCAGTTGCGCAGAGAGATCGTTTCCGGTAATTCCTGTTCCCAGTTCCAGAAAAGGAGGGTTTCTCATGCAGTCTGTCAATCCCTTTCATTTACAATGTGATCCCGAAAAAATCGGTCGCTATGTTCTGCTGCCGGGCGATCCCGGACGGGTTCCTGTCATCGCTGCGCAGCTGGAACAAGCGGAGCTGGTGGCACAAAATCGAGAATTTACCACGTACAGTGGCTTTCTGTGTGGAGAGCGGGTCAGTGTCACATCGACTGGCATTGGTGGGCCATCGGCTGCCATTGCCTTGGAAGAGCTGGTGCAGTGTGGTGTAGATACGTTTGTGCGGATTGGCACTTGTGGCGGAATGCAGCCGTCGCTGATACCGGGGACATTGATTCTGCCGAATGGTGCGGTTCGGATGGATGGCACGTCCAAAGAATATATGCCCATTGCGTTTCCGGCTGTGCCGGATTTCTCGCTGTTGCAACATCTGGCAGCCGCAGCGGAACAGCTGCACTATCCGTATCAGGTCGGCGTGGTGCAGTGTAAAGATTCTTTCTATGGGCAACATGATCCGGAGCGGATGCCGGTGAAACAGATGCTGCTGACGAACTGGGCAGCTTGGAAGGCAGCTGGTGTGTTGGCTTCGGAAATGGAATCGGCAACGCTTTTTGTCACCGCTGCGGTGTTGCACGTGCGTTGTGCGACGGTGTTGTCTATGATCTGGAATCAGGAACGGGAAGCCGTTTCGGCAGAAACAGCGTATCTGCAACCGGATGCTGCCATTCACACTGCCATTGCCGCTTTGAAGCGACAAATCGAAGCAGATCGGAAATGAGAATCGGAAAACAGAATTATGTCATGCGTGTGGAAAAGTTGAAAACCGTGTGGAAAACGGATATTTTTCAGACGGTTTTCGATTTGCTTTTTGTGTTTTCCTACAAAAAAATTTTTTTTTGAAAAAAAGCTTGACTTTTGCCCGGATTTGTAGTATACTATAAAAGTCGCAGAAATGCAAAGCGTTCTGCTAATTATGTGTTGATGATAGGTGGCGGCATAGCTCAGTTGGCTAGAGTACTCGGTTCATACCCGATTGGTCGCTGGTTCGAATCCTGCTGCCGCTACCATGCTGGCCCGTTGGTCAAGAGGTTAAGACACCGCCCTTTCACGGCGGAATCATGGGTTCAATTCCCGTACGGGTCACCACACAACACCTTGCATGCGCTTCTACTTCTGCGACATTTTTTGGCCCGTTGGTCAAGAGGTTAAGACACCGCCCTTTCACGGCGGAATCATGGGTTCAATTCCCGTACGGGTCACCACAC
>CAYNPC010000050.1:0-11055 GCA_964399025.1 uncultured Ruminococcus sp.
CGGATATCTATGATACGAAAGTTTGTCCGCTTGCCAAAGTGGTGCGTTATGAATTGAGAAGACTGGGGATTCGAGATGTCAAGGTGGTATATTCGGAAGAAAAGCCGATCCGACCACTGGAAGATATGGAAATCTCTTGTCGGCAGCATTGCATCTGCCCACCGGGCACTGCCAGAAAATGCACGGCACGCAGAGACATTCCGGGTTCAAATGCTTTTGTTCCGTCAACAGTCGGATTGATTATTGCCGGAGAAGTGATTAAAGATCTGGCAAAGAGCAAATAAAAGCAAACAATAGAAGAGACAAAACAGAAATGAGGTGATTGCAGCATTGCAATGACCTCATTTTGCTTATCTGCCTGTTGGCACATTTTTTCTGTCATTGCATAGAATAGAAAAATGATGCATAGAAAGGGGCGGCGGCTTATGACCATGTTGTTTGCCATTGCATTTCTGGTTGCGATTCTTGCGTTGATAGAGAGTGTTTGTATTTGCACCAGACGGAAAGGAAGATGGCTGGCGGATGAAACAGAGGGCGTTCTGTTAGTGCCAGTTACGGAAGAGACCGATTGGCGTGCGATGGCAGATCAGATTTTTTTACAAGTGCAATGGCAGGAAGTCCCACTTTTTTCTGCTGTTTATTTTCTGTTGCCGGATGCGACGTTTTCTGAAATGGATGCCATCCAGCAATATTGCACACGGCATACGCTGTTTCAGTGTGGAACGATTGCGGAGCTGGAGAAAATTTTGACCAGTTCTCGTTTTTCGTCGAAAAATGATTGCATTTCACCGGAAGAAATAGTATAATAAGAAAGAAACAATCAGGATAGAGAAAGGAGGGAATCGGATTGGAACCAGCTGTCTTGCATATCGAAGGTTCTGTAGAACACGTGATGTTCCGGAATGAACAGAATGGCTATATTGTTCTGGATCTGAATGCCGGCGGCAATCTGATTACAGTCGTGGGAGAGCTGGGCAATATCGAAGAGGGGGAACAACTGGCACTGGACGGGACGTATGTCAATCATGCCCGATTTGGCACACAATTCCAAGCACAGTATGCGGAACGGAAGTTACCAGCGGATGCCGTCAATATCCAACGCTATCTTGCTTCTGGTGTCATCAAAGGCATTGGTGCTTCGCTTGCGAAAAAAATTGTTGCAGCGTTCGGCAACCGCACTTTGGAAATCATGGAGCGAGAACCCACTCGGTTGCTGGAAATCCGAGGAATTTCTCCGAAAAAATGTGATGCCATTGCGCAGGAAGTCAAGCAGATTTTTGCCCTGCGTAGCATTATGCTGTTCCTGTCCCAATATGGCATTCGTTCCAGCTATGCGATGCGTGTTTACCAGCGATATGGCAATGGTGCAAAAGAGTTGATTTGTGCCAATCCGTATCTGTTATGTGGAGCTGGCATTGAACTGCCGTTTGAAAAGGCGGAGGCAATGGCGGAATCGTTGCAGTTGTCCAAAACGTCTGTGCAACGGATTGTCGCTGGCACTTGTCATATCCTGCGCCATAATACCAACAACGGTTATACCTGTTTGCCACTGGATCGGTTGCAGCCGAAAGTCTGCGATTATCTACATATTACAGAAGATGATTTTGTAACTGCTTATGAGCAGGCACAGGAAGAAAATGATTTGATTGCTTACCAGAAAGCAGACCGTACTTTCGTCTATCTACCGGAGTATTATCAGGCGGAGCGGTATATTGCTGACCGCATCCGGATACAACGGGATTTTATGGCATTGGAAGACGATCTCAATTATAGCAGCATGATTGAAAAAATGGAAAAAGAGCTGGGGATTCAGTACGAATCCATGCAGAAACAAGCGATTCTCTCTGCGCTCTCCAAAGGGCTTCTGATCCTGACCGGTGGTCCCGGAACTGGAAAAACCACCACCCTGAACGGTATCATTTCGCTTTATGAAAAGCAGGGCTATCAGGTGATGATTGCAGCCCCGACAGGACGAGCTGCACAGCGTATTTCAGACCTGACAGGGTACGAGGCGAAAACCATTCACCGTCTGTTAGAAGTGGGCTTTGATATGGCAGGCAAACCGGTTTTCCGCCATTATGAAAACAATCCGCTTTCCTGTGATGTGATTATCATTGACGAAATGTCTATGGTGGATGTGCTCTTATTCGCCAATCTGTTGCGTGCGTTGCGGTTGACTTGTAAAATCATCATGGTGGGCGACAGCGACCAGCTGCCCTCTGTGGGGGCTGGCAACGTCCTGAAAGATTTGATTGACAGCGGACGTGTTCCGGTTGTAGCACTGACCCATATTTTCCGGCAGGCACAACAAAGCTGCATCGTGACCAATGCTCATAAAATCATTCTGGGAGAATATCCGGATTTGCAGCAGAAACAAGCAGACTTTTTCTTTTTTCAGCGGTTGCGGACAGAAGAAGCAACACAGCTGATATTAGACTTAGTGGGAACTCGTCTGCCGAATGCGTATCATTACCGCCCGATGGAAGATATTCAAGTCATTACGCCATCCCGAAAAGGGCTGATGGGCGTGATAGAATTGAATCGCCGTTTGCAGGCTTTGCTCAATCCGCCGGAGACCGGAAAGGCAGAATATAAATCTGTCCTCTACACCTTTCGGGAAGGGGACAAAGTGATGCAGATGAAAAACAATTACGATATGGAATGGCACAAAGACGGCGAGGGCGGTGCTGGCATTTTCAATGGAGACATTGGAAAAATTCTGACGATTCAGCCCAGAACCGGCGAAGCAGTTGTCAGCTTTGATGGTCGTTGTGCGGTCTACCAGCTCGAGCAACTGGAACAGTTGGAACTTGCCTACGCCATTACCGTACATAAGAGTCAGGGATGTGAATTTGAGGCGGTCATTATCCCATTGCTGGGTGGCTTTGAGAAGCTTTATTATCGGAATCTGTTGTACACAGCGGTGACACGTTCCAAGAAATTGCTGATTCTCATTGGCTCTCAGAAAAAAATTGATCAGATGGTTGACAATGACCGGCGTTGTCATCGTTACACCTGTCTGAAACATATGATGATGGAGGGAACTGCGGATGCATCGGACACCGAAACGGATTCGGGACAGTTATCGCTTTCTGATTGATCTGCTCTATCCCAATCGCTGCCCTTGTTGTCAGCGTATGATTTTGTGGAATGAAATTGTCTGTCCGTCCTGTCAGATTGAAACAACGATTGCCCACGATGCGTTATGCAGCGGTTGTGGGAAGTCCATGAAAAGTTGTATTTGTGGCGATATGCTGCTACAATTTGACGGCGCACTGACTGCTTGCCGCTATGAGGGAAAATCTCGAAGCGGCATTCTGAGTCTGAAAAAAGCGGAAAATCTGAATTTTGCGACCTACACCGGAGAAATTCTGGGGAATCAGATTTTACAGCAACCGGAATGGATGATGGCAGATGCCATTGTGCCGGTGCCAATGCATTGGAAGCAACGATGGTTGCGAGGCAAAAATCCGGCAGAACGGATTGCGGATGCCATTGCAGAAGTGACCAATATTCCGGTGCGGAATGATTTGCTGTACCGGAAAGCTGGCGGTTTGCGACAACACGAACTGAACGCTGCCGATCGTCGGGAAAATGTATGGCAGTTTGCAGCGAGAGAGGTGCGGTTGGATGGCTACATTTTCATTCTTTGTGATGATGTTGTCACCACAGGCAGCACCGCAAATCGTTGTGCATCGCTGTTGAAAGCATGTGGTGCAGAGAAAGTATTTGTTGCGACAGCAACAACAACAGAAAAAACATAGAAAGAGAAAAGAGAAAGAGGAAACGCATTATGGGAACAACAGACATTGGTATTGATCTGGGGACAGCGAATACTGTCATTACATTGGGCAAGCGTGGCGTGGTATTACGAGAGCCATCTGCCATTGCTTATCATCTGCGCACGAAAGAAGTGCTTGCAGTCGGCGCAGCCGCTTATGATATGATCGGGAAAACACCGGATTATATCACAGTTGTACGACCGCTTTCCAATGGGGTCATTTCAGATGACCGCATGGCGCAGTACATGATTCGGGATTTTATTCTTCGGGTAACAGGCAAACGCCTGCTCAAACCGAGAATTATCATCTGTGTGCCGTCTTTTATTACGGATGTTGAAAAACGGGCTGTGGTAGAAGCCGCTATGAGTGCCGGCTCCAGAAAAGCATATTTGATTGATGAACCGATTGCCGCTCTGATTGGCGCAGGTGTCAATATCGGCAAAGCTCGTGGCAATATGATTGTAGATATCGGCGGCGGTACAACCGACGTTGCGATTGTTTCTATGAACGGCATTGTCACATCACACTCCATCAAAGTGGCAGGGAACACACTGGATCAAGCGATTATCCGGTATGTCCAGACAAAGTATAAGCTGCTGATTGGGGAACGGATGGCAGAACGGGCAAAGATTGAATTGACGAATTTATTTGACCCACGGGAAGATGTGACAATGTTCGTCAAAGGGAGAAATCTGGTTAGCGGTATGCCGGAGCAGGTTGAAATCAGTGAGATGGAAATTTTTGAAGCCATTGAGGACGAAATCTCAGATATCATAGAAGCCATCAAGACCGTTCTGGAGGAGACACCGCCGGAACTGGTTGGGGATATCTACGAAAACGGTGTCCTGTTGGCAGGCGGTGGTGCGATGCTGGGCGGTTTACGTAAGCTGGTAGAACATACGTTACGGGTGAAGTGTGTTGTAGCGAAGGATGCGCTGAACTGTGTCGCAAAGGGAACTGCCATCGCATTCCGTCAGGTGGATAATCTGCTGGATGGCTTTGAGAACATTGCCATTTATCAATATCAGACCTGATATACAGGGAAAGGATTGGATGGCATATGGCAAAGTCCAGAACGATTTATCGTTGTCAGGAATGCGGATTGGAATCTGCAAAATGGAATGGGAAATGTCCTGCTTGTGGCACTTGGAACAGCTTGGTTGAAGAAGTGGCACAACCTGTTTCCAGCAGTGCGGCTGCGAGCCGGAAGAAGACGGATTTATCGCAGTTCATTCAGGAATTGCAGGAAGTCAGCACACAAGAGGATATTCGCTATCAGACCGGCGTGGGAGAACTGGATCGTGTCTTAGGCGGTGGATTGGTCAAAGGTTCCATTGTGTTGCTGGGTGGTGCGCCGGGCATTGGAAAGAGCACATTGTTGCTGCAAATCTGTCAGTTTCTTGGGGAATCCCATTCTGTGCTCTATATCTCCGGTGAGGAATCGACGAAGCAAATCAAATTGCGTGCAGAACGATTGCACGTGACAACAGAGAGTCTTTATCTGCTCTCCAATAACGATGCGCAGAGCATTTGTGACACCATCGCTGCTTGCGAACCGGACGTGGTTATCATTGACTCCATTCAGACGATGCAACTGCCGGAACTCTCTTCCAGTCCGGGCAGTCTGACACAAGTACGAGAGTGTACCAATCTCTTTATGCGTACCGCAAAACAATACGAGATTCCGATTTTCATTGTCGGGCATGTCAACAAAGATGGTGCGATTGCCGGTCCGAAAGTCATGGAACATATTGTAGATACCGTATTGTACTTTGAGGGAGAGCGCAACTTTTCTTATCGGATTCTGCGTGCTGTCAAGAACCGATTCGGGTCTACCAATGAGATTGGCGTTTTTGAGATGCAGGAGCAGGGCTTACAGGAAGTGCCAAATCCGTCTGCAATGCTGTTAGAAGGGCGTTTGGAGCAGGTTTCGGGTACTTGTGTGACTTGTGTCATGGAGGGCACACGCCCCATTCTGGCGGAAGTACAGGGCTTGGTGACGAAGAGCAGTTTGCCCAGTCCACGCCGGATGGCGAATGGATTTGACTATAACCGTGTGGCAATTCTCCTTGCCATTCTGGAGAAGCGTTGTGGGCTGTTCTATGGGACATTGGATGTCTATCTGAATGTAGTTGGTGGATTTCGTCTGGATGAACCAGCAGGCGATCTTGCGGTTGCACTCTGTCTGTATTCTTCTCTGCGAGACAAGGCAATCGGGGATCGGGTTGCAGCTTTCGGGGAACTGGGATTGGGTGGAGAAGTGCGTAGCGTTTCTCACGCAACACAACGGATTCGGGAAGCGGAGCGTATGGGATTTACGACTTGTATTGTACCACAGCAGTCTTTGCGCAATCTGTCAACAGAGACATTTCAGATTCATCTGATTGGCGTGCGGACGTTGCAGGAGACGTTTCAGAAGCTGGAACAACTGGAACAATTGTGATTGCTGAGAGAAAAGCAGACTCCCCTTCGGAGCTGCTTTTTTTGTTGCCCTGTGACAATTTCTGCGGAAAAAGGACAACACGGTTTGACAGGAAATCAGGCACGGTTTCCCTTATAATAATGAGTGATTCCGTTCGTGGTTCGAAAATTGAAAAAGCAGAAAGGACGTATTGCTATGCAGAATGTACAACCTGTCAGACAGATCGTTTTCCCTCGTCTTCTCGTGGAAGCCAGCATTGCGCTTCTTGCCGGCTTGGTGCTATCCGGTGCAGAGATTGGCAGCCTACCGTTACCGCTTCCCATTGCAATTGCTGGTTGCCTCTCTCCGCTTGGGGCAGTTGCCGTGTTAGTTGGTACATTGCTGCGCTATCTGATGAGTGATTTGCTGATGGAACGATTACCCTTGCTCCTTGCATTGCTGATGGTGACTTGTATCCGGTTCTTTCTGCGGTCGCACACCTCCGCCGTGTTTCTCTCTCTTTGCAGTGGCATCTGTACGCTGTTCTGTGGTTTGCTGTTTTCTTTTTTGCAGCAGAAAACAGGACAGGATTTTCTGCTCTATGTGATGACAGCGTGCCTGACTGGTACGGCAGCATGGTTTTTCCATACCGTTTTAACCGGTATGCAGAAGCAACAGAAGATACAGCTGAAATCGGCAACGGGGTGTGCGGCAGCGATTGTGTATATCCTCTTTATCTCTGCGCTGACTTCTTTTGACTATCCCTTTATGAATATCGGACGGATTCTCGGCATTGCGGTAACGCTGCTGGCAGCCAGACGCTTCCGGTATATGGGCGGCGTAATTTGTGGCGCATTGACCGTGTGTGGAACGATGCTTTGCGATGGAGAATTGGGAATGCCGTTGTTGTTTCTGCCGATTACAGGGCTGCTGGCAGGGTATCTGGTGGATCATGGAATTGGCTTAATGACCTTGCTGTTTTTCGTGCTCAATGCCTTGGCACAACTGACTGTCAGCTTACAGAGCATCACATTTTCTTCTGTCGGGGATTTATTTCTGGGCTGCATTGCATTCCTGTTACTGAATAACATCTGTTTTGACCGTTGGTTGATTACAGCAAACAGTACATATGATACCACCATGAAGACCATCTCCACCCGACTGCAATTCATGGCAGAAGCGATTCATAGTGTTCGGGAGGATACCAGTGAGATTGCAGCACTGCTGCAAAAACAGAAGCCAGAACCCATCAAGGAGACGGTTTGTGCACAGGTCTGTGCAGACTGTCAGGGACAGCATACTTGCTGGGAATTGCAGCACACTCGTACAGATGATGCTTTTTCTGATATGGTGCAGCAACCTGTTTCCACCCTGCCGACGTTGCCGGAAAGTCTGACGGATTGCTGTCAGGCAGAACGATTGCAGCGGCAATTCTATCGGGAGAAGAGACGGGCGCAGATGGAGACCATGCAGAGTTCTCGTATGGATGCCAGCCGGAATATTTTATTTGAACAGTTGCAGGCAACAGAAGAAGTGATTGCTTCTGTTGGGGATCGCATGACGGTTCGCTATAGTACAGAGTTGACAGACCGGATCTGCTGCTTTCTGGAACGCTACGGTTATGATTTTGATTATGTCATCGCCTATTACACCGAAAGAGAACGGCTGGTGGTAGAGTTGTATTGCAAAGGGCGGACGTTGGATTGCTGTATGACTGCCATCTGTCATATTCTTTCGGAATCGCTTGGGATTTCATTGCAAGAACTGGAACCTGTCCGGACACGCTCTTCTGTACGTTATCGGATGTGTCAGACGATGCGCTATCGGCTGGAGCAATGCACCGTTTCTGTAGCGGCATCAGCAGATGCAGAAATGTCTGGTGACACTGCCATCCGGTTTCAGGATGGGACAGGCGGCACATATATTGTTCTTTCAGACGGGATGGGCACGGGAACAAATGCTGCAATTGAATCAAAAATGACGGCAGAGATGTTCCGGAAGCTGATTTGCAGCGGCATTTCCAATACGGCAGCCATTCGCTTGATGAATGGACTGATGGTCACAAAATCAGCAGGAGAGGCGTTTGCAACGCTGGATGCAGCTTGTGTGGATCTGGACGATGGAACATTGACCTTGTTGAAATCAGGGGCAGCTTCGACATTGATCCGGCAGACCAACGCCATCTTGCGCATCTGTGCGCCGACGTTTCCCATTGGCTCGACTGCGGTTTCAGACTGCTATGAGAAGCAGTTGCGCCTGTCGGAAAATGATATCTTTGTTATGGTTTCTGATGGCATTCCGGAGACGGAATATCCATTCATCAAAGAGCTGTTGTTGACGACAGATGACATTCATCGGATGGCGGAAGAAATCTGCGCCAAGGCAGATATTTTCTCTGGCGGCAAGCATCGGGATGATGTGACTGTGACAGTTGTCAAGCTCATGCGTAATATCATCTGAAATTTACCATATATACCATATTTTTACAGGGAAAAATAGGCTCCCATTCTCTCGTTTTTGTACATATTGTACAACAAACCTGATTCAAAATTATCGTGATTTATAAAAATCCCATCCGAATCCAAAAAAAGCTTGAATATCGTCACAAAATATGCTAAAATAGGAATATCAGAGAAAAAGGAGGAAGTGTCATGCGAACAACCAACAAAACAAACGAAAATGATTTTCCGCTGTACTTGTTCCATCAAGGGAAAAATGCAGAGGCTGGAAAGTTTTTTGGTGCACATGCGTTCAAACGGGGTAGAGGCAGTTACCACCGATTCCGTGTATGGGCACCGAATGCCAAAAGCGTTTCTGTCATCGGCGATTTTAATGGCTGGGACAGAACCAAGCATCCGATGGAAAAGATATCAGATACGGTATGGGAAATTGTCATTCCAAAACTGAAGCAGTTTGACCTGTACAAATACAGCATTGAAACCAAGGACGGACAGATTCTGGAAAAAGCCGATCCATATGGTGTCCACTTTGAAACCAGACCCGGCACCGCTTCCAAGCTGTATGAAAGCAGCTACCAGTGGGAGGATGCCGACTGGATGCAGACACGGCGGAAGTGGATTCCTTACAAAGAACCCATGAACGTCTATGAAGTGCATCTCGGCTCATGGAAGCACCATGAAGGCGAACAATTCCCGACGTATATCGGGTTTGCACAGGAAATCATCCCCTATCTGAAACAGATGTCCTACACGCACGTAGAATTTATGCCGCTGACAGAATATCCGTTTGATGGCTCTTGGGGCTATCAGGTAACAGGATATTTTGCGCCGACTTCCCGTCACGGTACGCCGGATGACTTCCGGAAGATGGTGGATTTGTTCCATCAGGCTGGGATTGGTGTCATTCTGGACTGGGTGCCGGCACATTTTCCAAAAGATGCAGCAGGTCTGTGTGAGTTTGATGGCTCTTATTGCTATGAATACACTGACCCATTAAAAATGGAACACAAGGCGTGGGGGACACGTGTATTCGACTATGGAAAGGGAGAGGTTTGCTCGTTCCTGATTTCCAGTGCGTGCAACTGGCTGGATGAGTATCATGTAGATGGTCTGCGTGTAGATGCTGTTGCCTCGATGCTTTATCTGGACTACGACAGACAGGAATGGCGACCGAACATGTACGGCGGTCATGAGAATCTGGAAGCAGTTGATTTCCTGCGCCATCTGAACGAAACGGTTTTCAGCCGTCATCCGGATGTTCTGATGATTGCAGAAGAATCGACCGCATGGCCGTTGGTTACGAAACCGACGGATGAAGGTGGTCTGGGCTTTAACTTCAAGTGGAATATGGGCTGGATGAATGATATGCTCAGCTATATTTCATTGGATCCGATTTATCGTTCTTATCATCATGATAAGCTGACGTTCTCTTTCTTCTATTGCTTCTCCGAAAACTATATTCTGCCGATTTCACACGATGAGATTGTCTATGGCAAGTGCTCTATGCTGCGGAAAATGGCAGGCAATCCGGAAGAGCAATATGCAAGTTATCGTGCGTTCCTCGCCTATATGATGGCACATCCGGGAAAGAAATTGCTCTTTATGGGACAGGAATTTGCACAGGTCAACGAGTGGAATTATCAGACACAGCTGGATTGGGATTTGCTGGATGATCCGAAGCATCGTAAAATGCAGCTCTTTAGCGAAAAATTGAACCGCTTCTATCTGGAGCATGCTCCGCTCTGGCAGGATGATGACTCTTGGAAGGGATTCAGCTGGATTTCCAATGATGACTATCAGCAGAGTGTCATTGCGTTCCGTCGGATTGACGATGATGGCAATGAAATTATGGTTGTCTGCAATTTCTGCCCAGTACTGCGGACGGATTATTGCATTGGCGTTCCGTTTGCCGGAAAATATCAGCTGGCATTCAGCACAGATGATCCGGAATTTGGCGGAAGCGGCATTGCAGAAGCGGTGTGTCCAACGGTAGAAGAACCGATGCACGGTTTTGAACAGCATATCGTTATGACACTGCCCCCACTTTCTGTCCTGTATCTCAAGCATGTACCGGTGAAGAAGCGGGCATCCAAGAGCAAAAAAGGCACGCCGGCAAAAGTACGAACCAAGCGTACCACAAAAACCACGAAAAAAGCAAGCGCATCAGAAACGTAATTTGGAAAAAAAGCAGAAAAGGCATAACGTTTTGTTTGTTGGCTTCGCCGTCTGAGACGGCGGAACCTCTGCTTACAATAAAGGACGTTATCAAACTTGACGATGTCCAATATATTCTTTGTTAGGAGGATTGTTTCAATGAAAATTAAGAAAAAGTGTGTTGCTATGCTTCTGGCAGGCGGTCAAGGCAGCCGTTTGTATGCATTGACACAAAAAGTGGCAAAGCCGGCAATTCCGT
>CAYNPC010000051.1:0-1557 GCA_964399025.1 uncultured Ruminococcus sp.
TGTAGGATTGCACAAATTCAAACCGTTTCTTTGTGCAATCTGACAACGAATGCCGGTCAAAAAAATCTGCTTCTTTCTGAAAAAAACATTTCCTTTTTCGTGATTCTATGGTATAATAACAATATAAAATTCCAATGAAAAGGAGCGTACAATGAATCAATACAAACGACTTGCCTTTAACACCATTGTCTTTGCAATCGGGTCTTTCGGCTCAAAGATTCTGCTTCTGTTCCTGACGAAGCTCTATACTGCCAACATCAATCCGGCAGACATCAGCACAAAAGAATTGCTGGAACAGACCGCCAATTTCATCATTCCGGTCGTCACATTTTCGATTACCGATGCCATCCTACGGTACGGACTGACGCACAATTACGACAAACGGAAAATTTTTACATCATCCTATCTGGTACTGGGAATGGGCATGTGTGTGTTACTGGTCTGTTCTCCTCTCCTGCGACTATTGCCCTATACGGACGGCTATCTGATTCTTCTGATTATTTATGTCTTCACGTCGTCGCTCCGTTCGATTCACTCGCAGTTTGTGCGAGCGAGAGGGATGGTCACACTTTTCGCCTTTGATGGCATTCTGGCAACCCTGACACTTTTCCTGTTCAACGTCATCTTTATTTCCAAACTACAGATGGGCGTAACCGGTTTTCTGCTCTCCGTCATCTGCTCCGACTTCCTTTCGGCAGTCTTTCTATGGGTCATTGCGGATTTGCACAAATATCTCGGCAGAAAATATGTCAGTGCAAAAATGACACGCCTGATGGTGCGCTTCTCCGCACCGCTGATTCCGACCGCCCTGCTCTGGCTGGTAACGGGTTTCTCCGACCGGTTATTCCTGCGGTATATGAATGGTCCGGTCGGTCTGGTCGGCGAAACGGCAGCAGGTGTCTACAGCATCTCCTCGAAATTGCCGAATCTGATTTCCACCGTTTCCAATGTCTTTTATCAGGCGTGGAACATGTCCGCCATTCTGGAAAACGAATCCAGCAACCGCAGTCATTTCTACAAGCAGGTTTTCTCGGCTTATCAGTCTTTTCTGGTGCTCGCCTGCACAGCACTGATTGTCTTCGTGCGACCGCTTTCCGACTTGCTGATTGACTCCAGCACCTACACAGAATATGCAACGGCTTATCGCTACACGCCGATTCTCGTCATTGCCGTTCTGATGATGTGTATGAATCAGTTCTTCAGCAGCATCTATTCCGCCACACAGCACACGTCCCACTCCTTCTGGACCAGCTTAATTGCAGCCGTGGTCAATCTGGGACTCAACTGGGTGCTCATCGGAAAAATCGGCATTACCGGTGCTTGTATTGCCACATTTGCCAGCTACTTTGTCAGCTACATCATCCGTGTCTGGGATGCCAGACGATATGTGCCTTTCGAGGTCAACCATACGAAATTCTTCATCAATCTGGTGCTTCTGTTCCTGTTGAGTGCGATTTCCGTCTATACCCCGAACGGTTGGAAAATATGGCTGGGCATGGGCACTGTCTTTATGATCATCTATAACTTCAATGCCATTACCGGCACGATGCGACGAAT
>CAYNPC010000051.1:1657-10912 GCA_964399025.1 uncultured Ruminococcus sp.
AGAAAGGAGTCTTGTCCTATGGCAACCCCACATAACCAAGCGAACAAAGGCGACATTGCCAACGTCGTCCTCATGCCGGGCGACCCACTGCGTGCAAAATTCATTGCAGAGACGTATCTGGAAAACCCCGTCTGCTACAACACCGTCCGCAATATGTTTGGCTACACCGGCACATATCAGGGTGTCCGGATTTCCGTACAGGGCAGCGGGATGGGAATGCCTTCGATCGGCATTTATTCCTACGAACTGTTCCATTCCTACGATGTCGATGCCATCATTCGCATCGGCACAGCAGGCAGCATACAAGATGATGTGAAGCTGCGGGATCTGGTCATCGGCATGGCAGCCTGCACCGATTCCAATTACATGGCACAGTATCAGCTTTCCGGTTCTTTTGCGCCGATTGCAGACTTCTCTCTGCTGGAAGCCGCTGTGCAGGCAGCCAGAACGCAAAAGCAAACGTTCCACGTCGGCAACCTGCTCTCCACAGATGTTTTCTACACCGCCAACCAGCCGCTGCCACAGTGGGCAAAACTGGGCGTTCTGGCAGTGGAAATGGAAGCCGCTGCACTCTATTGCAATGCCGCAGAAGCTGGCAAGAAAGCCCTCTGTATCACCACCATTTCGGACTGTCCACTGCGTGGCGAATCGACTTCTTCCGAAGAACGACAGACCGCTTTTACTGCCATGATGGAAGTCGCTTTGCAGACGGCAGTCACTGCCACACAGAAAAGAATTTTTTGATTTTTCAGAATGTTTTAAGAAACGCCTGTTATAGTAGTAGCTGGAATGTCATTCCAGCACTTCCCCAAAGTGTCAGAACCGCCTGTGCAGCTGTGATGTACAGGCGGTTTTCTTCTGCCCTGTGCACACCCGTTTTCAATTTTTCTCTTGCAATTGCTGACAAAATATGATATGATAGAGAGAACTACAGCTGCGTTGACGGCTGCAATCATCAGACAGGAGGCATTTTTTTATGGCAGCAAAAAAACCATATTATATCACCACCCCGATTTATTATCCGTCCGGCAATCCGCATATCGGTCATTGCTACACGACGGTTGCCTGCGACTCCATCGCACGCTATCGCCGGATGCAGGGATATGACGTGATGTTCCTGACTGGCACCGATGAACACGGCTTGAAAATTGAACAGAAGGCCGCTGAAAAAGGTGTGACACCAAAGGAATATGTAGACGAAATCGTAGCGACATTCAAACGTCTTTGGAGCTATATGAACATCAGTTATGACCGCTATATCCGCACCACAGATGATTATCACGTGGAGACCGTACAGAAAATTTTCAAAGAACTGTACGACAAGGGATATATCTACAAGGGCGAATACAAGGGCAAATATTGTACGCCTTGTGAGAGCTTCTGGACCGATTCCCAGTTGGTAGACGGCAAGTGTCCGGAATGCGGCAGAGAAGTCGTTGAGGCAAAAGAAGAGGCTTATTTCTTCAAGATGTCCCCGTTCGCAGACCGGATTACCCACCTGCTGACGGAAACCGATTATCTCCAGCCAAAGACAAGAGCCACTGAGCTGGTCAACAACTTCATCAAGCCGGGTCTGGAAGATCTGTGCGTTTCCAGAACCTCCTTCAAGTGGGGCATTCCGGTTACCTTCGACCCGGACCACGTTGTCTATGTGTGGGTCGATGCACTTTCCAACTACATCTCCGCTCTGGGCTTCTACAACGACACGTATCATGATTATGATGTTTACTGGCCGGCAGATGTCCACATGGTGGCAAAGGATATCATGCGGTTCCACGCCATCATCTGGCCTGCGCTTCTAATGGCACTGGATTTGCCGCTCCCGAAGCATCTGGCAGTACACGGCTGGATTACCTTCAACGGACAGAAAATGAGCAAGTCTCTGGGCAACGTTGTCGACCCATTTGTACTGGGTGAACGGTACGGTGCCGATTCCATCCGGTATCACATCATGAGAGAAATGGCGTTGGGTTCTGACAGCTCTTTCTCCAACGAAGTCCTGATTAACAGAATCAACTCCGACCTTGCCAACGGGCTTGGCAATCTCGTTTCCCGAACAGTTGCCATGGTCGAAAAATATTTTGATGGCACACTGCCGGCAGACAGAGAAGCAGGCGAATTTGATGATGACCTGATTGCAATGGCAACTTCTCTGCGGGAAAAAGTGGATCATTTCATGGATCTGACGCAGCTGAACAACGCACTGGCAGAAATCTTCAAGGTTGTCTCCCGTGCAAACAAGTATATTGACGAGACGGCACCGTGGATTCTGGCAAAGGAGGAAAGCAAAAAGACACGGCTGGCAACTGTGCTGTACAACCTGCTGGATACCATCCGGATTGTCTCCACACTGCTTTCTGCATTTATGCCGACAACCATGCCGAAAATCTGGGAACAGATTGGCGCAGGCGTCAGCGAACGGACTTATGACAATGCTGCAACCTTCGGGGTGCTGCCGGCAAATGTTACGGTGCACAAGGGCGAGATTATCTTCCCAAGAATTGATGTGGAGAAGGAAATTGAGGCACTCAATGCCATCATCCAGAACAATGAATTGAAACCGAAGACAGAAGAAACCATCGAAGTGGCAGAACTGTCTCCGGAAATCAGCATTGACGATTTCGCCAAAGTCGATTTGCGAGTTGCCAAGGTGCTGGAATGCGAAAAGGTGAAAAAGTCCAAGAAGCTGCTCAAGCTCCAGCTCGATGACGGCATGGGCGGCAGACAGGTGGTTTCTGGCATTGCACAGTGGTACAAGCCGGAAGACCTGATTGGAAAGAAAATCATTCTGGTTGCAAACCTGAAGCCAGCAAAGCTCTGCGGTGTGGAAAGCAACGGCATGATCTGCGCAGCCGATGCAGCAGATGGCAGTGCGAGCGTCATTTTCCCTGACCAGAGTCTGCCGTGTGGCGCAAAGGTGCGCTAACAAAGCAATCGCATCATAGCGAATCGTATCAAATCGTATCGCATAGATAGAAAAAACGGAAAGGTGTAAACCTTTCCGTTTTTTGTTGCCTATGGCATTATTTTTCTATCGCTCGCAGCGGCAAAATCATTCGATATCCATCCATCCACGGCTTGATATGTGCTGGATGTTGTGCTGCATACGCAAAGCAGGTTTCCGCCAGATTCTGCTGTAAGAAATCCTGCAATGCTGCCGTTTCATGCGATTCGATTCCTTCGCAAAGTGTCGAAATCGCAATGCCGATGCCGCTGCCATCTGCCGTCCGCATCAGTCGGAATGGCCAGATTTTACAGTCAAACGGCTTTTCTGCTTCCGGTAGGCTGCATCCATCTGCTTTCAACATCGGACAGGCAAATAATTCTTCGTCTTTCAACACAGGCGCAGCAAATGTAACTTCTGTTTCCACTGGTACAAATGCCACATCCGGCTGCTGGTGCTTTACGGCTGCCACGGTTTCCGGCGGCAAAACCGGCAATTCCCAGATATCACTGGCATCAAACAGGCAGCACAGCTGACAAGCAGCACACGTGCTTTTTGATAAAATCTGACTAAGCATCGGTTTCGTGTTCTGGAATCAGTCCAGCTTCATCGTCCAGCCGAACGGATCTTCCAGCTTGCCCCACTGAATGCCAGTCAAGGTGTCATAGATTCTCTGAGAAATCGGACCAATCTGATTGTTGTTGATTTCCATTACCTTGTCATCCCACTTCAGATGACCAACCGGTGAAATGACTGCGGCAGTGCCAGTTCCAAAGACTTCATCCAGCTTGCCAGCGTCATACGCATCGGAAATTTCCTGAATGGTAATCCGGCGTTCGGATACCGGCAATCCCCAGCTCTTGCAAAGCTCGATCGTGGATTTCCGTGTGATACCAGACAGAATCGAACCGGTTTCCAGAGACGGTGTTACAATCTCTCCGTCAATGACAAAGAAGATGTTCATCGCACCAACTTCTTCAATGTACTTCTGCTCTACGCCATCCAGCCACAGAACCTGTGAATAGTTCTGCTTGTGGGCATCGTCCTGACTGTGCAGAGAAGCAGCGTAGTTGCCGCCTGTCTTGGCGAAGCCCATACATCCACGAACGGTGCGGACATATTTGTCCTCCACGTAGATGTTAACCGGATTCAGACCAGATGCATAATAGGCACCGGACGGTGAGAGAATAATCATGAACAGATACTGTGCGCCCGGACGAACACCGAGGAACGGGTCAACGGCAAAGATAAACGGACGGATGTACAGAGAGGTGCCCTCCAGATGTGGGACCCAATCCTTTTCCACTTCCAGCAGTTCTGTCAGACACTGCATTGCCAGTTCAACCGGCAACTCCGGAATCACAAGCCGCTCATTGGAACGGTTCAGCCGCTTGAAGTTCTCTTCCGGACGGAACAACTGAATCTGATCATCAGCTGTCCGATACGCCTTCAGTCCTTCGAATACCGTCTGTCCGTAGTGCAGGCACATCGCCGCCGGACTCAGTGAAATCTCACCGTATGGTACAATCTCCGGATCGTGCCAACCCTGTCCTTCGTCGTAAGGCATCACCAGCATATGGTCTGTAAAGATATGACCAAAGCCAAGCTTGCTTTCGTCCTGCGGCTTTTCCTTCAGCGTTGCCGCCAGTTTCTTTTTGATCTCCATTTTTACAAAACCCCTTTTTGTAATATGACAGAAAGCAGCGGTCATGACCGTTTCAATCTGTTGTTCGCCTCTATTATATCACAATTTTTTTCTTTTTTCAATTCTATTTTCAAAAAAATCGAAAAAAATGCGCTGCATTGCCGTCGTTTTTCCGGAACTGACAGGGGGCTCAGACGGTTTCCTTCCGTGCGTTGGCTTTTTTCAGGAACGATTCGCTCTTGACCAGAAACCGCTTATGCACAGCGTTGCCAATCTGGCTCACGCCATCCGAAGCGGTGACGGAAAATGTGATTTCCCGTCCGGCAACAGCAGTCACTTCTGCGGTTGCCGTTACTGTCATCCCCAGTGGGGTTGCGGCAGTGTGTGCCAGCTCCAATGCTGTTCCGACGGTTGTCTCACCTTCATCCAGAAATGCAGCAACAGCGTTGCAAGCGGCTTTTTCCATCAAGGCTGCCAGCATCGGTGTGGCAAATACCGGCAGAGAACCACTGCCTACCGTCACAGCAAGCTGTGATTCTGTTACGGTCACGGTTGCGGTTGCGGTTGTTCCAATTGTAATCGGCTGCATAAAAATCATTCTCCTCTTTTTTCAATCAATCTGTTTCCGTGCTGCTCTCCTCCTGCTCTTCTACCAGCGCATCCGGAGAAAGCATATCGCCCAGAATCCGGTCATACGTCAATGTATCCAGCTTTTCATTCCGATCCTGTCCCGGTGCATAATTGGTCGAATAAACCGGTGTCGTTTCCATTTCGTCCATCATGCTCTGAATAAAGCTATCCCGTGGCAGATCGACGGCTTCCATGATGACATACGGCAGGTAGAATGCGGAAACGGATTCTGTCGGCTGGTATTCTGTCATATCCAGACCGAAGTTATTCCAGATGACATAAGTCTGCTCATACAGTGTGCTGCAATTTTCACTGGTAATCCCCAGCTGGGCATAGATGCCATCTTCTCCCCGCAAGGACGGAAAATGGTCGCCGATGAACAGAACGATCGTCGGTTCTTCGATGTCTTCCAACGTGTCGATAAAATCAGCCAGCCCATCAGAAGAATGTTCTACCCATTGCAGATAGTTTTCAAATTCCGTATCGCCCGTTCCCTGATCATACGGCTGATGGTTCTGCATGGTTGTGGTGTGCAGATAGAGCGGTTCATCTGTGTCTGTAATCATCTGTGTAATCTGATCATAAACGGTGTCATCATCAATATAAGTCCCGTACAAATCAACCGGTACGGTGAAATCGTCTTCAAAAAGCATGGTGTCAAATGAGAAGCGGCTGTAAATCGAACGGCGGCTGTAGAAGCTGCCCTCGAACGGATGCACATACGCTGTGGTGTAACCCTGCGCCTTGTAATAAGAGGCAATGGTCGGCTGTTGCCGTTCCAGCAGCATTCTCTGCGGCATATTCGGATCATTCAGGGATCTGACCGGCAGACCAAACAGCAATTCAAATTCTGTCCGAACCGTATAGCTTGCATAAGTCGGCACAATGGCAGTGCCGGAAACGCCTTTTTCTGCCACTTCGTCCAGTCCGGCATAGACATCCTCTGGAATGTCCAGCTCGTCAAAGACACGGAAATCTGCATAGGATTCTGACATAATTTCAATGACGTTCGGCTTCACGCCGCCATTGAAGTCACAATCTTCTGTCACTTCATCGAGATACTGCGCAATGGTGGAATCTTTGTCCTCTTCGTACGATTCCGGCTCTTCCAATCGGTTCGCAATGTTTTCACTGCCCGTCTGCATAAAGAATGCCAGAAAGCCGTTATTCTCGAATTTCTCATTCAGAATAAACGTGTTGTCTGCCTTGGAAACGTCTACGCCAAAGAAAGCGTAAACCGGTGTCGACAAGGTAGGCACTAAAATAACCAGTGCACACGCCAGCAGACAGGAAAGCCCTGTGACCATCCGCCGCAGCCGCTTTGTATGCAGGGAAAATTTCGGATTGAACCAGAATGCAATGCCCACAAATGCCAATACAATCAAGACAAATAACACAAGACGAGGGGTAATTTTGATGTACGCAAAGGATGTCAGGCTTTTGATACTGCGGAACAGTTTCATATCTGTCATAATCAAATGATTGCCGTTGGTATTGTACTTGAACAATTCTGTAATGCTGAGTGCCATATACAGAACACTCTGTAACAGCATCGCCAGCCAGCCTTTTCGGAATAACAGCAGTGCCCCCAGAAAAATCAGACCAGCAATGAGTACATTAAATAACATAATAGAAGGATGATCTGCGATAAAGACCACCAACTTACTCACATATTTGTCTTGATTCAATTCTGCCATGCAGACAATAAAAATGGGGTACAGCAGCAGCAACAGCCGGTTTGTCATAGAAAACCGGGTGGTATTCTCACTCCGCCGTTCATTACAGGCACAGATCCGTGCACGCAAAATCGTGAGCAACGAATCGCACTTTGTTCGTAAGGATTCCATAATGGAAGCCGTCTCCTTTCTGTTTTGGTCAGGTGCGCAACACAAACGCACACCGTTTTATTTTTCTTAACTATAGCACAAGTCCGAAAAAACTGCAAGTCTCTCTCTCGCCATTTTCTTTCTTTTTTGCAATTTTCGTGAAAAATGAAAAAAGCCACCACTCTGTTCTATGATTTTTGTGGATTTCCCCAAATCCACAGAAATCAGAAATCTGGTTTGTTCTCGTGGGCTTTATATCTTTTACAAAAATTGGAAACTCAAAATGAGAAAAACGATAGATTCCTCTTGACAAATTACTCAAAATGAGTTATACTGAAGAAAATGAATTACTCATTTTGAGTAAAAAATCAGAGGAGACTATTTCATGAAAGCACTATTAGAATCGTATCGTATCCACTGCAATGCGCTTACCAACCGGATTTCCGAACTGAATCTCCAGCTGCAAACGGCAAAAACGCAGACAGAAGCCGACCTGCTCAACAGCAGAAAGCGGTTGCTCCAGACAGAACGCATGGAAATGTTGGACGCTATCCACAAAATGTTACCGTATATCAGGAGGGGTTAAAATGGCAAACAGAGTGACTTTTCTCAATTTGGAAAATATCGCACAGCCTGCGCCTGCGTCACAGACAGAAGCGGAGCTTTCTCCCTGTGCACTTGATTTTTTTATCCAGAATGTCTTGACACCGAGACAAAAACAAGTTATTATGTTATACTATTACCAGAAGCAAACACTGCGGCAAATTGCAACGCAGCTTGGCATTACAGAATCCACTGCCTGCCGTACCAAAAAACGTGCTTGCAAACGACTTTTCAATTACATATATACTTATCAGAGAAAGGAGCTTTTCCTACATGAAAACACCGATTTATGACGCATTATTCGAATATGCCAAACGACAGCCCACCCGTTTCCACATGCCGGGACACAAAGGACACGCACTGAAAGCCGGTTGGGATCCGCTTTATGCGATGGACATCACAGAAATTTCCGGTGCAGATAGCCTGCTGGAAGCAACTGGCATCATTGCAGAGAGCGAACAGATTGCCACTGCCCTCTTTTTTTCCGGCGGCACGATTTATTCCTGTGCTGGCTCTACCGGCTGCATTCAGACCATGCTGGCACTGATGAAACAGGAAAACCGCACGGTCATTGCAGCACGCAACGTGCACCGCAGTTTTCTGAACGCCTGTGTGCTGTTGGGGCTGTCTGTGAAATGGGTCTATCCAGAAACCAGCGACGGCTTGCTCTCCGGACAATACACGCCGGCACAATTTGCGGCAGCACTCTCCGAAACGACAGAACCTGCCTGTGTCTATCTCACTTCTCCGGATTATCTGGGCAAAACAGCAGACATTGCCGGCATTGCTGCCGTCTGCAAAGAACACAATGCCCGACTGCTGGTAGATAACGCACATGGTGCTCATCTCGCTTTTCTCAAGGACGGCAAACACCCGATTCAAAATGGGGCAGATTTCTGCTGCGACTCTGCACACAAGACACTGCCTTGCCTGACCGGATGCGCTTATCTACACGCTGCGGATGCGAAAGACGTGCCACGGATGAAAGATGCCATGTCCCTGTTTGTCTCCACGAGCCCCTCTTATCTGATGCTGCTCTCGCTGGATGTTTGCAATGCTTATCTTGGGAACAGAGTCAAGCGAGATCTGGAGCGCATCTGCAAACGAGCAGAGAACCTGAAAAAGCGACTGTCAGAAAAATTTGTTTTTCTGGATGGCGATCCCCTGCACCTGACGATTGATGCAGCCGCTTCCGGACTGGATGGGCTGGATCTCGCAAAAAAACTGGATCAGGCTGACTGCGTGCCGGAATACGCTGACAAAGAACATGTGGTATTGCTGTTGTCTCCATACAATGTTCCGGAGGAACTGGATGTGTTGGAAGTCACGTTGCACATGCTGGAAGTCGATGCCTATCCGGAGGCAGAACAAAAAACAATTATCCTGCCCGAACCGGAAGTTGTTTGCGGTTTGCGAGAAGCTGCACTGGCAGAGCAGGAAGTGATTCCGGTTGCAGAAAGCGAAGGGCGCACTTGTGCTGCGGTGAAAGTGCCATGTCCGCCGGCTGTTCCGATTGTATGCAGTGGAGAAAAAATTGATGCGGAAAGCATCGCTGTCATGCAACATTATGGTATTACGGAAATTTCGGTGGTACGGAATGTGTAATT
>CAYNPC010000052.1:0-4919 GCA_964399025.1 uncultured Ruminococcus sp.
AAACTTCAAAGCCCTGCTTAACAGCCTTGTCCCAAGACTTGCTGCCTTCGTACAAACCGATGATGACTCTTGCCTTATCACCGAGGGATTCCTTTGCGTTCAGGGCATGTGCATGACCCTGGCTACCGTAGCCGATGACTGCAATGGTCTTGCCGTACAGTAAAGACAGATCACAATCTTCCTGATAAAAAACTCTTGCTGTTTGTTCCATCATAAAAGACTCCTTTGTAAAAAAGTATCAGATAATATATGGGCGGTTATGCGTTTTTCAGGCAGTCGCCGCCTCTTTCAAGAGCCACCAGACCCGTCCGGCACATTTCAAGAATGCCATATGGTTTCAGCAGCTCAATAAAAGCATTGATCTTGCTGGAAGCACCGCAGATTTCAATCACGAGTGCCTCAGAAGAATAGTCGATGATTTTCGCACGGAAAACATCTACGACAGACATGATATCCTGCCGCTTTGCTGCATCGTTGCAGATCTTGATCAGCAGCAGTTCTCTGGAAACGGTCTTATCCCGTTCCATTACCTGTACGGTTTCAACATCGTACATTTTTTCCAGCTGCTTGACGATCTGATTGCAGATTGCCTTATCACCGTGCATCGAAATGGTGATACGGGAGAATGCCGGAGATTCTGTCTCTCCAACGGTCAGCGTGTCAATGTTGAATCCACGTCTGGTGAACATGCTCGAAACACGAGACAGGACACCAGAATGATTGTCTACCAGAATTGAAATAATAAATTGTTCCATACTACACGTTCCTCCTTACAGCTTACAGCACAGACGGATCTACGATAATATCGTCAACCGAACCGCCAGGCGGCAACATCGGCAGTACGAAGGCATCGCAGTCAATCGCACAGTCAATCAGAACCGGACCGCTTACGGTCAGTGCTTTTTTCAGCACTTCTTTCAGTTCCGGCAGGGAAGCTGCACGGAAGCCCGGCAGACCGAATGCCTCTGCCAGTTTGACAAAGTCGGTCTTACGTTCCAGTGTGGTGTTGGAGTAGTGCTTGTCGAAGAACAAAGTCTGCCACTGCCGCACCATACCCAATACGCCGTTGTTCATAATGAAGACAACAACAGGGGTCTGGTTGGTGACAGCGGTTGCCAGTTCGTTCAGATTCATGC
Organism: uncultured Ruminococcus sp.; assembly: GCA_964399025.1. Classification (GTDB taxonomy): domain Bacteria; phylum Bacillota; class Clostridia; order Oscillospirales; family Ruminococcaceae; genus Ruminococcus_C. Next base: position 1,137 of record CAYNPC010000052.1, read on the forward strand.
CGAAGCTGCCATCACCGGTGAACAGAATGGCTTTCTTACCAGTTGCAGTTGCTGCACCGATGGCAGCACCCAGACCGAAGCCCATCGTGCCCAGACCACCGCTGGAAATAAAGGTTCTCGGCTTAGAGAACGGATACCGCTGTGCAGCCCACATCTGGTGCTGCCCAACGTCTGTTGCAACAACGACATCTTCGCCGGCAGCTGCAACGGCTTCTGCAACGGCATCAATCGCAGTGAACGGGGTCAATTCGCCCGCTTTCTGCGCTTCCAGCTTCTTGGTTTCTGCGACCAGTTTTTCAACTTCTGCACTCCATTCCGGATGCTGCTGTTGTGGCAGTGCAGCCGTCAGCGCAGCCAGAATCTTTTTCATCGAACCGGAAATACCGAGTTCAACGGTGATATTCTTATTCAGTTCGGAAGCATCAATATCAATGTGAATAATCTTTGCATTCCGGGCATACTTCTTCGTGTTACCCGTGCCTCTGTCGCTGAAGCGGCAGCCAGCTGTGAGAATCAGGTCTGCTTCATTTTGTGCAATAGAAGAAGCATAGTGACCGTGCATTCCTTCCATGCCCAGATAACGAGGATGGTCAGTCGGTACAGCGGAAATGCCCATCATAGTGCAGCCGATTGGGGCATCCATCTTGTCAGCCAATGCGATGATTTCTTCACCGGCATCGTCTGTGATAGCACCGCCACCGATGTAGATATAAGGCTTCTTTGCAGCGAGAATCATCTCTACTGCCTGTGCAATCAGTGCCGGATCGGCTTCCGGAACGGATTCCTTTTCTACGACCGGAGCGACTTCATAGTCACACATAGCGGTCTGTACATCCTTCGGGATATCGACCAGAACAGGGCCCGGTCTGCCAGACTTGGCAATCCGGAATGCTTCCCGGATGGTCGGAGCCAGATCTTCAATCTTCTTGACAAAGAAGTTGTGTTTGGTGATTGGCATGGTCACGCCAGTGATATCAACCTCCTGGAAGCTGTCCCGTCCGATCAGAGAATTCGGAACGTTACCAGTGATGGCAACGAGCGGAATGGAATCCAGATATGCGGTTGCGATACCAGTGACCAGATTGGTTGCACCCGGACCGGAGGTGGCGATGACAACGCCAACGGTTCCGGTTGCCCGTGCGTAGCCGTCCGCAGCGTGAGAAGCACCCTGCTCATGCGCAGTGATGATGTGCTGGATGCGATCTTTTGCGAGATAAAGGGCATCATAGATATTGATGACCTGTCCGCCCGGATAGCCGAATACGGTCTTTGTGCCTTGCTCAATCAATGTTTCAATTACAATTTGTGCGCCGTTTAACTTCATTTTTTTTCACCTTTTTTGTTTTGTGATTCATTTTATGTCCTACAGGGGAAAAGCGGTTGAAACCGCTTTTTGCGAAAAAATGCCCACGGCAGCGAGCGTACCGGAGGCATTGTGAAAGCAATTAAAGTAGAAAACATGTCTCTTGGTTGCTTTTGATTCCCGTACAGAAACAGATATCTGCATTTTAGTATAACACTTCATTCGTACAAAATCAAGCGTTCTTTTTACTATTTTACATTTTGTACAAAAAAAGAGAAAGAGTTGCCAGTTGTCCCACGCAAAAAGATGTCTTTTGGAAAAAAACGAGGAAAAATCAAAAAAGCACTTGACAAATCAACAAAAATTCGATAGAATAGAGAAAAGGCGGTCGTGGTCGAATTTGATGCAGTCAGGCTGCCATGGATAGTTGAAAAAGGCGTTGATGGGAAAAAAGATGCTTTTCTTTTCGAGCAGAGAGCTGTCGGGTGGTGTGAGACAGCGGAAAGACAGCAGGATACCTCCTCCCTGAGCCGCAGTGCAGAACCGGATTCCGTGCCACAGTAAGCATTGACGGGTTTCTCCCGTTACAGAGAAGCATATTGGAATGACGATATGACAGAGTGGGTGCAGATTGCACCAATGAAGAGTGGTACCACGGAGAAAAATGGTTCTTCGTCTCTTTCTATGCCGGATACAGGCAGAGAAAGGGGCTTTTTTTGTATGTGGATATGTGCCGGATACCAAGGCAGAGAAAGCAGAAAGGAATTGAAATTATGAAACAATCTGAAAAGTATACCAGACAATTTTTCCCAGTTGAAAATGCGCCGATGCGGTGGGCATCCAAGACGTATATCGAGAAGCCGCCGATCTGGTGCAGTGTGGATTTGCGGGACGGCAATCAGGCATTGATTACGCCGATGAGTCTGGAGGAAAAACTGGAGTTTTTCAAGGTGCTGGTGGAGATCGGATTCAAGGAAATTGAAGTGGGTTTCCCAGCTGCTTCCGAAACAGAATATGAATTCTGCCGGACGTTGATTGAACAGAATCTGATTCCGGATGATGTGACCATCCAAGTGCTGACACAGGCGAGAGAACACATCATTGCCAAGACATTTGAAGCCCTGAAAGGGGTAAAACATGCCGTTGTGCATCTGTATAATTCTACTTCCGTTGCACAGAGAGAACAGGTGTTCCGGAAGAGCAAGGAACAAGTGTTGCAGATTGCCGTCACCGGTGCGGAACTGTGCAAGAAGTATCGTGCAATGACACCGGGGCATTTCACATTTGAATACTCACCGGAGAGCTTCACTGGTACAGAACCGGAATACGCACTGGAAGTGTGCAACGCTGTGATTGACATCTGGCAGCCGACACCGGAGGACAAGGTGATTATCAACCTGCCGGTGACGGTTTCGCACTCTATGCCGCACGTATACGCAAATCAGGTAGAGTATATGAATGACCATCTGAACAATCGGGAAAATGTCATCATTTCCCTGCATCCACACAATGACCGTGGCTGCGCCGTTGCAGATACAGAAATGGGTCTGCTGGCAGGCGGTGACCGTGTAGAAGGCACGCTGTTCGGCAATGGAGAACGGACCGGCAACGTGGATATTATCACACTGGCGTTGAACATGTATTCTCAGGGCATTGACCCAGAGCTGGACTTCAGCAATCTGCCGGAAATTACGGAAGTGTACGAACGGGTAACAAGAATGCACGTCTACGAACGTTCTCCGTATAGCGGCAAGTTGGTCTTCGCAGCGTTCAGCGGTTCTCATCAGGATGCCATTGCAAAGGGCATGAAGTGGAGAGAACAGCAGAATTGTGCGCATTGGACCGTCCCGTATCTGCCGCTTGACCCACAGGATGTCGGACGGGTTTATGAAGCCGACGTAATCCGGATTAACAGCCAGTCCGGTAAGGGTGGCATCGGGTATCTGATGGAAACTCGTTACGGTTATAACATCCCGACCGCAATGCGGGAATCGTTTGGCTATCTGGTCAAGAGCGTTTCCGACCACGCACACAAGGAATTGCAGCCGGAAGAGGTATTGCAGATCTTTACAGAATCCTATGTCAACATCGAAGCACCGATTTCCCTGCCGGAAGTGCATTATGTACAGAACCCGAATGACCAGATTACAGCACTGGTGACGGTTTCCTATCAGGGCAAGACAGAGGTTGTAACGGCAAGTGGCAACGGCAGACTGGATGCGGTCAGCAATGCGATGAAATCCTATCTGGGACTGGATTATTCGTTGGTCACTTATACAGAACATGCACTGGAAGTGCGCTCCAACTCTAAGGCAGTTGCCTATGTGGGGCTGGAGAAGGCAGATCAGAAATACTGGGGTGTTGGTGTACACTCTGATATTATCCGCTCTTCTATCAGTGCACTGCTGAGTGCGTTGAACCGGATGGTAGAGAAGGCATAATCGAACGGTTCTGCAAGATATACCGATAAGATACAAAAA
>CAYNPC010000052.1:5019-8768 GCA_964399025.1 uncultured Ruminococcus sp.
ATAAGATACAAAAAAGGATCGCTGAGCGTTGTGTTCTCAGCGATCCTTTTTCACTTGCAGCCCAGAATAGATCCCTTTCGCATAAATGGCACTTCCAGACTCAACTGCCGGAAAGCCGCATTGTAAATCTGATAGGGCTGGGCTTCCCGTTGAATGAGATCGTTGACGAAGCAGATGGTCTTTTCCAGATTGTTGGAAAAGGCAGTGATTTCTGCGGTTTCTCCAGTGCGGAGGTTTTGCAGAGAAACGCCGTATGTGACGTGAATGGCTTTTTTCTGGTATGTATTGCAGGCGGTGACACGATAGATGACCCGATTGACACCGTAGACTTCCATGTAAGGGATCATTTGTTCAGAATGACGGGAATGATGGGAATGGTGGACTTTCATACGCTCTTCTCCTTTTACAAAAATGGCAGACAGATGAAAAAACAGATGCTGTTATCAGCATAACATATTTTCTGCTGGAAGAAAAGAGGAAAAAGCAAGCAAAATGTCGAGTTTTCCGGCTGCTTCCTGAAAAAAACCGGATCTCTGCTTTTTGAAACGGATTTCACAAAATTCGACAACGGCATAGAATTTCCTGATTTTCTGTTTGCGAACTTCATGAAAAATAGCAATTGAAAATGGGATTGGATATTGTTATAATATGGGGAGCAATTTGGAGTGTACGACGGCCGAACGCTCCGGAAATTGCACATCATGAATTGGAAAAATTTTTGAAATAAGGGAAAGGAAGTATCTGCTTATGACAAAGGATATGACACGTGGGAAACCACTCTCGCTGATTTTACAATTTGCACTGCCCATGGTTTTTGGGTATATGTTGCAACAGCTTTATAGCTTATGTGACACGGTCATCGTGGGACGTTGTCTCGGCGTCAATGAGCTGGCGGCGGTCGGTTCGACAGGTGCTGTCAGCTTTCTGGTCATCGGATTTGCAACCGGTATGTGTACCGGCGTTTCGATTCCGATTTCGCAGGCGTTTGGTGCAGGTGATGAGAAAAATATGCGACGTTATCTTGCCAACGCTTTTTATCTCTCAGCGATGACCTCCATCGTGATGACGGTTTTAACACTGCTGTTTACGGGCGATTTGTTGTCTCTGATGAAAACGCCGGAAGAATTATATGATTATGCGTATGATTACATTTTCACAGTGTTCGCCGGCATCACTGCCACCATTCTTTACAATCTGCTTTCTTCTATGCTGCGTTCCATTGGCGACAGCCGTACACCGTTGATTTTCCTTGCCATTGCAGCGGTGTTGAATATTGTATTGGACTTTCTGTTTATTCTGGGCTTCCATACAGGGGTTGCTGGTGCAGGCTATGCCAGCGTTATTTCGCAGGGCATTTCCGGTATCCTTTGTCTGATTTATATGTTCCGGAAATATGAGATTTTCCGCATTCAGAAAGACGAATGGAAGTTCTCTGGTCAACATTGTATGCGACTGTTGTCAATCAGTTTGCCGATGGCATTGCAATTTTCGATTACCGCAGTGGGTTCTATTATTTTGCAGACCGCTGTGAATACCTTGGGCACGGTTTCTGTTACTGCCGTTACCGCTGCTTCCAAGTTGCAGCAGGTTCTGACTGGTCCGATGGAATGTCTTGGTATGACGATGGCAACTTATTGTGGACAGAACAAGGGTGCCAGAAAGTATGACCGCATTCGGAGTGGAATCCGCACCAGTGTGATTGTCGGTATGATATACAGTGTGGTTTCTGCGATTGTCATCATTCTCTTTGGCGGATGGATGGCGTTGCTGTTTTTGGATGCTTCCGAAACGGCAGTAATGGAACAGGTGAAAGAATATCTTTGCCTGAACGCTTATTTCTATCCGATGTTGGCACTGTTGTTTATTTTGCGGAACGCATTGCAGGGACTCAGCTACAGCTTCTTGCCAATGATGGCAGGGGTAACAGAATTGGTTGCCCGTGTGCTGGTCTGCGTGGCGTTTGTGCCACTGTTTGGATATAGCGCAGCTTGTCTGGCAAGTCCGGTTGCGTGGATTTTTGCAGATGTGTTGTTGACGACGGTATATTTTGTCAAGATGAAAAGTTTGCGTGTGCAATTGGCTGTGCCAGTTGCTGCGTAACAAAGAAAAAGGCACGGTACAAGAAACTGTACCGTGCCTTTTTGTTTCTGTCTTTGATTTTTCTTACCAGCGATTTTCCCAACCGGTTGGAATATCAGCTGCATTCCTTGCATAGTTGGTCAGAATCTGTACGGCATCTTCGACCGACAGCAAACCGCCATCTTCGCCCTGCTGTTGTGAGCAGGTGTCGATGTCTGCTAAGAAGTAGGCGAGTGTCTCTTCCTCGTCACTGAAATCGTCGCCCAGCTTCGCTGACAGTCCCGCTGCACTGCGTGCGTAATATTGCAGCACGCAGACGGCATCTTCTACATTCACGACGCCATCCAGATTGGCATCTCCTTTTTTCCCGATCATGACTTTCTTGGTGTAGGGTGTCATATTGGATAGGTAAACCGGTGTGCTGTCATCACCACAGAAAAACGGTGTGTCTTTGATATAAGTCGCTGTGCCAGCTGCGGCGTACAACGCTGCCGGTGAGGTACCAGCTGTCAGAACGTCCTGTAAATTTTCATTCTGTATGGTGTAATCTGCATAGGTAACACGACCGTTCAACGTGCCGGCGATGAAATTTGCCAGCGTGAGTGGACGGTCATTTTCTGCAAAGCAGCAGATGGTGTCAATGCCGGAAGCGTCATTGGAAATGGTAGCAGAAGTTGCTCCGACTGTGATGGCAGTATCGACGAACTGCAAGGGGAGATATTTTCCAGCAGTTGTCCGGATGCGACAATCTGAAGTGGAGAAAGAAACATGATACGTTCCATCCGGTGTGTTCTGTTTCAACACGATATCGAATGAGAAAAACGGAAATTCATCACAATATCCCAAGAAGGAAACGCCGGATGTCGTATCACTGGCGTTGTACAGCCAGCTGTAAGCGTTGTGATAACCGTCCAGCACCGTTCCGGCTGGCAGGGTTGCATCATAGTTCGGAATGGTACAGGAGATGGTGCAGAGCGGATAATTTTTAGAGGAATCCTGCTCATAGTAGGAATAGGTGAATGAAACTGTTCCGTCGCTGTTAAATTGCAGATCATCGGCGGCAATTTCGACTTTCTCATTTTTCACCTGTGTGACTTCACCGGTGGTTTCATCCAGTTTGCGATAAGAACGGGTGAAATACAATCCGCCTTCGCCGTCGCTGCGGATGACAGAACCGTTGATGGGGTCACAGAATTGTGCACTGCTCATAGAACGGCAGTCATAAGGGGCGTATTCATTGGCGGCGGTGATTTCGCCGAAACAGGTCGGCATTTCGTATTCTGAAATGAAACTGCCACCGCTATACGTTTCCTGTGTGGGCTCGGATGCGTAAGCCAATATATCCGCACTGTTGCTGAAATAGAGGTAGCTGGAGCTGGATTCATAGGAAATACCGGCAGAAGTAATGAGATTCGGCAGGTTGCTGTCGCCCTTGATGTAGACCTTTGTAGAGATGTGAACATCTCCGGCAGCCAGCTCTTCCGCAGAAACGGATGTGCGTTCTGGCACCATGTAGAATGTGTAGGGGGCAGAGTCTTCCACTGCAACCTGTAGCAGTTGTAAATCGTCTGTTGTTGCATCTGCTGCCGATACGGAAAAAGGTGTCAGCAACATCGTGCAAGCGGTTAAAAAAGAAATGATTTTTTTCATGTTATACCTCAATTTGCGCA
>CAYNPC010000052.1:8868-10803 GCA_964399025.1 uncultured Ruminococcus sp.
AACGAAATCTTATCGGTTGTTCCAAGTCGGCTGTAAGCCAGCTGCCTGCTGTGCATAATAGGACAGCACCTGAACGGCATCTTCTACATCAAGCGTACCGCCATCTGCGCCGCAATCCTGTGAGCAGGTGTCAATATCAGCAAGGAAATAGGAGAGCGTTGCTTCTTCCTCTGTGAAGTCATCCGAGATGCTTGGCTGTAAGCCGGCGGACTGCTGCGCATAATATTGCAGAATCGCAACAGCATCCTCAACATCTACTACGCCGTCCAGATTGGCATCTCCCTTTTTCCCGACGAGAATTTTTTTCGTGTAAGCTGTGCCGTCTTCATTTTGCAGCGGCTGGGATTCCAGCGAGAAGGTGACATCATCAATGAAAGCAGTGCCGTCCTGCTGCGCATACAATTCCGCTGGCGACTGTCCACAAGTCGCAATTGCTTCCAGTGCACTGCTGCTGGTCGTGCCGTCTTCATAGGCAACAGCAGAAAGCAGAGAACCATCCAACTGATTCAGACGGATTTCCATATCATTTTCTGCATAGAAGCAATAATACGGACTGGTCTTATCCTCTGTGACGGTTGCGGAAGCAGTTCCTACCGCAATGGTGGTATTGACATATTCCAACGGCAGAAGCTGCTGGTCAGCATCCCGCAATTTGCACATTTCCTCATCCAATGTGACATCATAAGTGCCGTTCGGCGTGCCTTGCCGCAGAACAATGTCAAACGAGAAACAAGGAAATTCATCGGAATAGCCGAAGAAAGAAGCACTGTCCTGTGTGGCATCTTTTGTCCAGTAGCAGACATCATTTTCGCCCTTTACCAATGTGCCAGCCTCTAAAGTTGCATCGTAGTAAGGCATTTCAAACGTGTTGGTGCGTTCCGGAAAACCGAGAGCGGGTTCCTGATAGTAGTAGTCGTATGTAAAGGTTGCATGACCGTTGTCCAGCACCTGAATCTGGTCAGCAGGGATTTCCACTTTTTCGTTGCTGATCCATGTCTGCACACCGTCTACCAGCATGTTATAGGAACGGACAAAATAAATACCGCCGTTGCCGTCACTGTAGATTGGCGCACCGCTCATCGGTTCAATCAGAGAAGAAGCCGTTGTCGCAGAGCCAGATGGTTTGAAACCTGTCTTTGTGCTGGCAATTTTGCCGAAGCAGTAAGGCTTGTATTTTGATGTGAATGTACCGCCGCTGTAAGTGTAAGTCTGTTCGTCCAGATATTCGTAAATATCCAGACTGTTGTCAAAGTAGATGTAATCAGAGCTTGCCTCATAAGCCAGAATAAAGGCACGCATTGCTACATCGCTGTCCCCTTGGAGATAGACATTGGTGCGGATATGAACGTCACCTGCTTCCAGTTCTTCCGCAGAGACAAACGTACGTTCCGGTTGTAAAATGAATTTGTACGGCTTGGTGGTGTCGTAGGCAGCGGCGGAGAGGGAAGAAAACGGGGTCGTCAATGCTGCAATACAAAAGCCGCAGAGTGCAATAGAAGCACTTATTTTTTTCATCAAACGCATAAAAACTCCTTTCTGTGTCGTACAGAATGATATGAATCGGTGATCTTCGAGACAATTTTTGCGGGAAGATTTGCTTTCTTGATTATATCATGTTCCGGAACGCTTGTCAAGAAAATGGTACAAGCGGTAACAATCCGTCTGTTCTTCCCAGTTGTCATCGTAATACTGCACGCACAGTTCTACTTTTTCGACATTTTCCGGCGCAATGGGTTGTGCATAACAGTAAATCATACTGTCGCCGTCTTCTGTCGCATGTACATAAGCAATCTTCTGATGGTCGGCATTGTCATCGTCTGACAAAATCGTACCGTCTTTCAGATATATCAGGACAGAGAACGTGCCTGCTTTTCGCTGTGCTTCAGATGGTTTGGAAACGCAGACAGAAAGCGCATCCAATGTGACCTGCATCCC
>CAYNPC010000053.1:0-10660 GCA_964399025.1 uncultured Ruminococcus sp.
CTCAAAGGTCTCAATTGCCATATCATTTCACCTCCTCACCTGTTTGATTTTGCTGTAACATCCTTTTTGTTTATTATAGTGAGTCCAGCTTGAAATAATCTTAAAGTTTTCTACATTTCACATAAATATCAAAAACTTCTGCTCCTTAACACAAAAATTCACGAAAAAAATAGTTGCTATTTGCGGTGCAATTCGTTATAATAGAGAAGTGAAGAACAAATTCGTTTTTCAAAAAACAAAAAGGAAAAAGGAGTAATCAAAATGGCTGAACTGAAATATGAAATTGTAGAGCACATCGGTGTGATTTCAGAAAATGCAAAGGGTTGGAGAAAGGAATTGAATCTGGTTAGCTGGAATGACAGAGAACCGAAGTACGACATCCGTGATTGGGCACCGGAACATGCAAAAATGGGAAAAGGGGTAACACTTTCTGCGGATGAAGCAGCAGAGCTGAAAGACCTGCTGGCGACCATTGATTTTGATTCCTTTGAATAAGGAGTGATGGCTGGTATGAAACTCGTTCTCGCATCTGTTTCGCCTCGCCGACAGGAGCTGTTACATAAAATTACAGATGATTTTAATGTGCAACCAGCAGACGTTGACGAGACGATTCCTGCTGATTTGCCGCCGGAAGAAGCGGCAGCGTATCTTTCTCGCATCAAGGCAGAAGCTGTCTCAGCGCAGCACCCACATACGGTTGTTATCGGCTGTGATACGGTTGTGTTGCTGGAGAAAAAATTGCTGGGAAAGCCGAAGGATGCTGCACAGGCAAAGGAAATGTTGCTGGCACTTTCGGATAAGACACATCTGGTCATTACCGGCGTAACGGTGACAGATGGTGTGCGCAGCGTGACATTTTCCTCGGAAACAGCCGTCACATTCTATCCGCTCTCTGAAGCAGACATTGATGCTTACATTGCGACGGGGGAACCGTTTGACAAAGCGGGTGCTTATGGCATTCAGGGAAAAGGTGCTTTGCTGGTACACGGCATTCAAGGCGATTATTTCTCTGTTATGGGATTACCGGTTGCGAGACTGGCACGCATTCTGCGCCAGTTTGCTGAAAATTTTGAAAAGGAGTGCAAGACGCATTCATGAATAAAAAAGACTTGAGAGAGCTGCGGAAGAACTTTTCTGAATCCAACGACTTGTTTACGTTAAATCATGTTGTGACCGCATTTGTGGATGCAGAAAAGAACATCCGCTGTCAAAGTGCACGGGCTTATCACAATATTCCGGAAGAGGAAAGCGATTGCTACTGGAATACGTTCAAGCGGATTCTGTCCGGCACATTGGGAAAAGGGTTGCTGGAATATGCGTTCCCGAACGAAGCCTATGAAGAAGGAGAACCGCAGTATTTGTTATATCAGGCACTGACAACAAAACTGGAGGAGGAAAGTGCTGTTTCTCTGTTGTTGCATCAGATTGTCGAACAAATGGCGTATCCTTCTACTTATGCAATTCTGATTGGACATTGCACATACACGGTGTTCAATAAGACAAAGAGTGATGAAATCAATCCGTATGACAGTCTGGATTATCAATTCCTTGCAGTTGCCATCTGTCCAGTGGAAGTAAGAGTGGACGGTTTGATTTATAATGAGACAGAAAATGAAATCATCAAAAAGGAAGAATACGACCGCATCGTTGCGGAAGTGCCATCTGATGGATTTCTTTATCCGACATTTACCGGCAGAGGACCTGATGTCAATCATGTGCTGTATTACGCACGCAAACCGAAAGATATCAATATCAGTCTGATCGAGCAGGTGTTGGGCTGTACATTTACTTGTACGGCATCAGAGGAAAAAGAACAGTTCCAGACAATGATGCAGGAAGTCATTGGAGACGAGCTGAGCTATGAAACCATCACAGAAGTCAATCAACGGATTCAGGACATTGCCGATGCATACCAGCTGGAAGTAGATGTGCCTGTCATTGATGACATTCAGATGCGGGATATCCTGTTGGATTCTGGTATCAGTCAGGAAAAAGCAGAAGCGATGCAGCAGGTTTATCGGGAGCAGGTACAGGATCATCCGCTTTCCGCTTGCAATCTGGTAGACAAGAAAACCGTTATCACTGCGCCGGGCATCACTGTACAAATCAAAAAGGATGCTACAAGCAGCGTACATACGCAGAATATTGATGGGCATCGCTATCTGATGATTGATCTGGATGACCCGAATATTCAAGTGAATGGATTGGATGTACAGATTGCGGAAACGGCTCTTCCGGAAACATTATCGGAGACACCATCCGATTCCATTGAGACAAAAACAGAAGACACACCGGATACAGACGACGTTCCATGGGAATGAGAGAAAAATCAGCAAAAAGACAAAAAATCAGATTGACATTTTTCAGAGAATCCGTTACAATAGAAAGAGTAAAAAACCTATTTTTCATTTGAAAGGGGTATTCTATGAATATTGCAGTTGCACAATCCGGTGGCCCGACTTGTGCCATCAACGCATCTTTGGTGGGTGTATTCCGTGAGGCGTTGAAAGAGCCAAAAATTGATGCGATTTTTGGTTCTGTAAATGGGATTGAGGGGATGATTCATGACCATCTGATTGACCTGAAAACGATGATTCGTACCAACTCGGATATGGACATGCTGCTCCAGACACCGTCCACTGTCCTCGGTTCTTGTCGCTATAAGCTCAAGGACTGGAAAGAAGACGAGACGGTATATCAACAGATTGTCCAGTGCTTTCAGAAGCGGCAGATTGGTGCTTTTTTCTACATCGGTGGCAACGATTCTATGGACACTGTCATGAAGCTTTCCACTTATGTGAAAGAGAAAGGCTTAGATACGAAAGTCATTGGGATTCCAAAGACCATTGATAATGATCTTTGTGTCACAGATCATACACCGGGATTTGGTTCGGCTGCCAAGTATGTGGCAACCACAATGCAGGAAATCATTCGGGACAGCTCCGTTTATAGTATACCGTCTGTGACGATTGTAGAGATCATGGGTCGTCATGCCGGCTGGCTGACCGCTTCCAGTGCGGTTTTACATGCGCATGGAGAAACAGCACCGCATTTGATTTATGTACCGGAACGTTCGTTCTCTCTGACGGATTTCTTAGAGGATGTCCGGCAGAAGATGACAAAGCACAAAGCAGTTGTTGTGGCAATCTCAGAGGGCGTTTCTGTACCAGAAGTAGAATCTGCTGCGTTCCAGTCTGGTGTTACGGATGAGTTCGGACACAAGTATCTGTCTGGTATCGGCAAATATCTGGAGCAGGTTGTCCGGAATGAAATCGGATGTAAGGTGCGTTCCATTGAGTTGAATGTGATGCAGCGTTGTTCTTCGCATCTATGTTCTAAAACGGACATTGATGAAGCGGTGCAGATCGGAGAAGCAGGCGTACAGTGCGCATTGGCAGGAGAAACCGGCAAGGTAATGGTATTCCAGCGCATCTGTGAGCAGCCATATACGATTGCCATCGGTGCAACGGAAGCAGAAAACATTGCCAATCGGGAACGCTTTCTGCCGGATGCATATATCAACGAAGCCGGAAACAATATTACAGATGCTGCGGTTTCTTACTTCCTGCCATTGATTCAGGGAGAATGTAACATACAGATGCAGAATGGCTTACCAGTGCATTTTACCATCCGGGAATCTGTTCTCAAGTAAGATACAAAAAGAAAAGGCTGTTATACGACATACAAATTGTATGCGATAACAACCATGAGAAAAAACGAATTTTGTATTTTCACTTCTGATCGGTAACAGGCAGGACATCCTGAAATACCGCATAGAATTTCATTGGAATGAACCGATCCATATGGCACTTTCCAAAGAACCATTTTTTGTAGTCACATTCTTTGATGATATCCTCAAAGAAAGCGTGAATCTCCAGACGCTGCTGGACATCGACCCCAAGACAATCCTTCAAAGAAGCAGGTGGCTCGTGTGTGATAATGTAATCCACAGTTGCCTGATTCTGATTCAGATTATGAATCGCACGCCGGATTTCGTCGTGGGTCGGCTGTTCCTGCCGCCACCAGTTTCCAGTGTCTCTGCGGTATTCGTAATCCTGACTGTGCCCACCACCAAAAGCAAAGAATTTCTGATTCTCGATGGTGTAGACCTCACCACGCTGCATATGGAAAATATTCGGCGTAATGAGTCGTGCGACACCACCACGCCAGCGCACCAGCTTGTACTGCTGCAAAAGGTCAAAATTCTCATGGCAGCCGTCCACAAATGCAATGGTGTACTTTTTTTCGCTGAGCTTTTTCAGGATTGCTTGTTCTTGCTTGGAATTGTCCCAGATGAATCCAAAGTCACCGCACACCAGCAGGACATCGCCTGCCCGTAGTTTGCGCATGGCAGGGCTTTTGAATCGGTTGATATCTCCGTGTAAATCTCCTGTTACATAAACCATTTCTGACTGTTTCCTCCTATCAGTTTCAAACCGGCAGTGGTTGCCGGTATCTTTCCCTTCTATTCTATCATATTTCTGCAAAAAGGTAAATATCCTTTTCTGTGATTCATCAAAAAAATTTAGAAAAACGACCTCACATGTGGTAATGCAATTTCAGAACACAGGAAATCCCTTCTGTAATTGCATTGCAATATGTCTTTTCTGTTTTGTTTTCTGAGCCAGATGGTGCTCACTTTTTTGGAAGCCATACTCTATTTTAGTGATAAGGAATGCGATTATGAGAAAAAAACGGCACATTATCCGACATATTTTCACGCTGCTACTGGCACTTTTTACGTTGTTGTCCTGTTGCAGCATACCGGCAGAAGCATTTGCCTTTACACCGCCCTTTACCATCAACAGTGAAGCAGGGATCATTTTAAATCTGGATACAGATACCATCGTTTATGAGAAAAATGCAGACAAACAAGAGATGCCAGCGCACCTTGCGCAGATTATGACGGCATTGATTGTACTCGAATCCTGTGATGATCTGGACGGAACAAAAATCACAATGGATGAGAATCCACTTTCTTATTTTTATAGCTATGATAATCAGGAAGATGTCCGTTATGCGGACATTGTAATGGGGGATACATTCAGCGTACGGGAATATCTGTATGCGATGTTGCTGACTTCTTCCTGCGAAAGTGCAGAGCTGTTGGCAGATTATTTTGGCAATGGCACCAGTGCACAGTTTGTTGCAAGGATGAATGAAAAAGCAGCGGAAATCGGCTGTACTGGTACGAATTTTACCAATGCAACGGGGCTTTATGATGCATATCAGATTACTACAGCACGGGATATGATGATGATTACGCAATACGCTTTGCAAAATGAACAGTTCAAAGAAATTGCCACGGCAGAATCCTATGTGCCAACTTCTGAAAACGAGGGACATAGTGCTTCCTCTGCTTTGAAATGGGTGCATACGAACTCAATGATGGATGCAACAGACCAATATTACTATGAAGGCGTTGCAGGCATCAAAACAGGGAATCTGGAGTTGTATGGCAGAAATATCATTACCATGGCAACCAAAGGCGATGTGACGTATCTGGTTGTGTTGATGAAAGCACCGTTTAAAGATGACGATGGGGAGTTGCAATATTACCATCTGGAAGATGCCACCAGTCTGCTGGACTGGGCATTTGCAGATTTCTCCTATGTTACCTTGATTGAAGATGATGAAGAGCTGGCAGAAGTCGCTGTAGACAGTGCAGAGGGCAGCGGTTACGTATTGGTACGACCGGAATCCGATTGCATCACGTTATGGTGTACGGATGTAGATATGTCTGCTATTCAGAAATCCATTACGCTACAGGAGAATGTACATGCGCCTGTGAAAAAAGGGGACACGCTGGGTACGTTGGAGTTAAAGTTCTCCGGCGAGGTCATCGCCTCCATTCCATTGGTTGCCGTCAGTGATGTGGAGCGTTCTACATGGAAACAGAACCTGAATGCGTTGAAAGAATATCCGCATTCTGATGCGTTGCGTTACAGCATAATCGCAGCGATTGCCATTTCTGCGATTTATATTTTTATCTGTTGTTACGCAGCTTATCAGTGCCGGAAAAAAGCACGGGAAGAAAATTCTGTGCACCTGATTCCGAAGGCAATCCGGATTGAAAATAACACACAAAAGAACTGGAAACGTTCTTCCGAGCCGGTGTTCTACCATCGTCCGGAGAGCCATCCAGAAGATAGCAATCCAACATCTGGACAGAATCGTACTACAAATCGTGCACAAAACAATCGTACCTCGTCTGATGGCAGGACGATGCCAAAACGGAGTACAACACAATATACGAAAAAGAATTGAGGGGTATGCTTTTTGTGGAAATTACTGCGGTTTTTAAGACCATATCGAAAAGAATGTATTCTTGCACCACTGTTTAAGTTGCTGGAAGTCGTCTTTGAATTATTAGTACCGTTAGTGGTTGCTTTTCTGATTGACAACGGTATTGGCAATCAGGATAAACGTGTATTGGTTGGATCTGCCGGTCTGATGATTGGGTTGGGCGTTGTTGGCATGATCAGCGCATTTACCGCACAGTATTTTGCTGCCAAAGCCGCTTCCGGATTTGGTGCCAATGTGCGGTACGCTATGATGGAACATATCCAGAAGCGTTCCTATGCGGAATTGGATCAGATGGGCAATGCAACGATGATTACTCGCATCACCAGTGATGTCAATCAGGCGCAGAGTGGGGTCAATATGGCGTTGCGCCTTGCGATGCGTTCCCCATTTGTGGTAATTGGTGCTATGGTGATGGCGTTTACAGTCAATGTCAGATGTGCCCTGATTTTTGTAGCAGTGATTCCGCTGCTTGCCATTGTGGTATTTGCAATTATGTTCGGCAGCATACCACTCTACCAGGCAGTGCAGAAGAAACTGGACGGCATTCTTGGCAGAACAAGAGAAAATCTGACAGGCGTACGTGTACTGCGTGCATTCCGGAAAGAGGAAGAAGAAGTGGCTGCTTTCACAGAAGAGAGTGCAGAACTTTCCGCTTTGCAGAAACGAGTTGGACGGATTTCAGCGTTGATGAATCCAATCACATATGTTTTGTTGAATTTTGCCATTATTTTTCTGCTCTGGACAGGTGCGTTTCAGGTAGAGGCTGGCATCTTGACACAGGGTTCTGTCATTGCACTTTACAACTATATGTCACAGATTCTGGTAGAATTGATCAAGCTTGCCAACTTGATTATCACACTGACAAAAGCAATTGCCAGCGGCAACCGCATTCAGGACATGTTGTCTTTTGGCGAACAGAAAACAGATGCAGAACAGCAAGCATGGGTGCCGCAGCATGACGCTGGAGCGACCGTTCGTTTCTCCCATGTTTCTTGTCGTTATCCGCAAGCAAGTGCGGATGCGTTGCATGATATCAGCTTTACGGCGGAAGCGGGGGAAACCATTGGGATCATTGGCGGAACTGGTTCCGGAAAATCCACGTTGGTGCATCTCATTCCTGCTTTCTACGAAGCGACAGACGGCACTGTTTCTGTGGATGGTGTGGATGTAAAACAGTGTACAGCGGATTCGCTACGTGCGGAAATTGGCATTGTGCCGCAAAAGGCAATGCTGTTTCAGGGGACAATCCGTGAGAATATGCAGTGGGGCAAACAGGATGCAACAGATGCAGAAATACAGCAGGCATTGGAAATTGCACAGGCTGCGGAATTTGTGGCACAGAAACCCCGTCAGCTGGAGGAACGCATTACAGAAAATGCAGGCAACCTCTCCGGTGGACAGAAGCAGCGTTTGACGATTGCACGTGCATTGGTACGGCAGCCACGGATTCTGATTCTGGATGACAGTGCTTCTGCGTTGGACTATGCAACCGATGCAGCATTGCGGCAATCTTTACAGCATATGACAAATCGTCCGACTACGTTTATCGTCTCTCAGCGGACGGCTTCCATTTTGCACGCTGACCGCATTCTGGTATTGGATAATGGAAATCTGGTGGGGAACGGCACGCATCAATCGCTGTTGCAGGACTGTGAAGTCTATCAGGAAATCTATTATTCTCAGTTCCCGAAGGAGGTGCAAGCAAATGCCTGAAACAAAAAAAGCAGAGCCACAAAACTGGAAACGAATCTGGCAGATGATTCGACCTTACAAAGGTTGGATGTTGGCATCTATGCTGTTGGCAGCTTGCACAGTTGCATTTACACTCTATATCCCCATTCTGGTGGGCGATGCCATTGATGCTATGATCGGAGCGGGAGCGGTTTCTTTTTCCGTTATCTTTCAGCTGCTCGTTCAGATTGGTGTTTTGTCGCTGATGACAGCACTGCTGCAATGGATCATGCAGACCATGCACAACAAAATCACGTATCAGGTTGTACGGGATTTCCGGATGGCTGCGTTTGAAAAGATTCAGAAACTGCCGCTTTCCTATCTGGATAGCCATTCAACAGGTGAGACAGTCAGCCGTGTTATCACGGACGTAGATCAGTTTGCGGATGGGTTGTTAATGGGCTTTACGCAGCTGTTTACAGGTGTCTTTACACTGATTGGTACACTGCTCTTTATGCTGGTGCTGGACTGGAAAATCAGTCTGATTGTCATTCTGATGACACCACTTTCTGTTCTGTTTGCAAAAAGTCTGTCCGGTAGAATCTATAAGATGTTCCGGCAGCAGTCAGAAGCACGTGCGGAACAGACAGCCATGATCAATGAGACGATCAGCAATCAGAAGGTTGTACAGGCATTCCACCATGAAAAAGAAACGTTGGAACAGTTTCAGGAAGGCAATGAAAAGCTGCGCAAGGCTTCTTTGCGTGCGACGTTTTTCTCCTCTCTCGTCAATCCGGGAACACGGTTTATTTATGCAGTTGTCTATGCAGCGGTTGGCTTAGTGGGCGCATTTTCCGTACTGGGCGGTAGCATTACCGTTGGTGGGCTTTCCTGCTTTCTCAGTTATACCAATCAGTACACCAAGCCATTCAATGAAATTACTGGTGTTCTGACAGAATTGCAAAACGCAGTTGCCTGTGCCAATCGGTTATTTCAACTGCTGGACGAAACAGAAGAAACACCGGATGCGCCAGATGCGGTTACATTGGAGCAGGTGCAGGGCAATGTACAATTGCAACAGGTTTCTTTCTCCTACGTGCCGGAAAAGCCATTGATTGAACAGCTTCAACTCAATGTGCAGTCTGGTCAACGCATTGCCATTGTTGGGCCGACGGGTTGCGGAAAGACAACGTTAATCAATTTGCTGATGCGATTCTACGAGGTCAATGACGGTGCGATTCTGATTGATGGCGTGAATATCAAACAGATGACACGTCACAGTCTACGGCAGAATTTCGGGATGGTGTTGCAGGAAACGTGGTTGAAGAGTGGAACCATTCGGGAGAATATCTGTATGGGAAAACCGGATGCCACTGAAGAAGAAATGATTCTGGCAGCCAAGGCAGCTCATGCGCATTCGTTTATTCAGCAGCTGCCAATGGGATATGACACGACGGTACAAGAGCTGGGTGGCAACTTCTCACAAGGACAAAAGCAATTGCTTTGTATTGCACGTGTTATGCTTTGCTTGCCGCCGATGTTGATTCTGGATGAAGCGACTTCTTCGATTGATACCCGAACAGAAACGAGAATTCAATCTGCTTTTGCAACAATGATGCAGGGACGCACCAGCTTTATTGTTGCGCATCGTCTTTCCACCATTCAAGAGGCAGATGTCATTCTGGTTATGCGGGATGGCCATATCATTGAGCAGGGCAATCACGAGACATTGCTCCAGCAAAATGGCTTCTATGCAAAATTGTATCAGAGTCAGTTTGCACAAGTAAAATGATAGCGTACAATGATAAATAACAAGAAATGCGCCTGCGTGAATGTTTCCACGTAGGCGCATTGTGTTACGCTGATTATTTGTTCTTTCCGCAGCACCGCTTGTATTTTTTGCCGCTTCCACACGGACAAGGTGCATTTTTTGCAATGGCCTTGGTCGGCACTCTGGGATCCATCTTCATCACTTCTGCAATCAACCGTACACGGAGATCATCATCCGGCACGTTCATTTGCAGCAGCATGTTCCGAAATTCGTCGAGATCTACAACATCATCGGAGATGACTGGCTCTTGCTTCTTTGGAGCAGCAATGATTTCATCCAGCCGTGCTGTCGCTGCTTCGATGGCGGCTTCCTCCTGCTTTGCTTTCTGTCGGTCAGCCTTTGCCTGTTCATAAGCTGCCAGACCGTCTTCCAGCAACGCATTCTGTATCAATTCCCACTCCATCGGCGTGCTTTCTGCAGCATCCTTGTAAAGCTCATCCATGCTGAGAATCGCATATGGATGGACTTCATGGCGTGCGATTTCTGCGAAAGCAATAAAATCTGCTTCTGAGAGTTCCGTTTCCCACTGCCCACGAATGATGTCGAATGCTTCCTGCATGGAAATCACTTGATAAGTATCGGAGAATGTCGTAAAGTACTGGTGCAGAGTTGCAACCTGCTGTTCGTCAAACGGCAACTTTGCGTACATTCTGGTCAATGTGCGTTCCGCATACATTCTTGGTCTTTTTTTCATTTTCTGATCCTGCCTCTTCTATCATAGTCTCATCGCTGTCTGTCTTGCAAACAGCTCATTTTTTCCATTTTCCCATTATATCATATACAGAGAAAAAAGTACAGACCTTTTTCAGAAGAAAGTTCGGACAAGTCCTTAATATTTTTTGGGTTGCATCT
>CAYNPC010000054.1:0-6580 GCA_964399025.1 uncultured Ruminococcus sp.
AAGAAATGTCCTAAGTGTGGTAAAGATTTAGTTGAAAGAAAGAGTAAAAAAGGTGGTATTCCTATTATTTACAACTGCATTCCTGCTGACCGCACAGATCACCGCTTGTCTGGAATCTCTCCACGCAAACGCAATTATTCTGGAGGAAGACGAGGATGCATTGCAGTACAAAGAAAATGGACTGCAACTGGAATACACTTATTTGGATGACGGCACAATCTCCATCGCACGCTTTGTCAACGCTGATACAACCGCAATTACGTTGCCTGCTACCATCAATGGAACCGCAGTCACCGCAATTGCTTATTTTGCATTTGTCAACTGTAAAACGTTGACAGATATTATCATTCCGGACGGAATCACAACCATTGACCGCTCTGCCTTTTCCAACTGTACGGCTCTGACAGACATACAGATTCCGGACAGTGTAACCACCATCGGGGAGTCGGCATTCGCTGGCACGGCTTGGTTGGCTGCGAAACAGGCAGAAAATCCACTGGTCATGGTCAATGGCATCTTGGTTGACGGTACAACCTGTACGGGAGACGTGCAGATTCCAGATACCGTTACTGCAATCGGAAACGGTGCGTTTTCCGGCAACACGGCAATGACTGCACTGACCCTGCCGGATTCTGTCACCACAATCGGCAGCAATGCCCTTTCCAACTGCACCAACTTAGAAACGATTTCCATTCCGGAAAGTGTCACGACAATTGGCGAAAGCGCATTGACTGGCACGGCTTGGCTCGCTGCAAGACAGGCAGAAAATCCATTGGTCATTGTCAATCACATCTTGATTGATGGCACTGCCTGCACAGAGATTGCTGCCATTCCGGACAGCGTAACTGTCATTGGAACAGCTGCTTTTTCCGGCGGCACATTGACTGACGTAATGATTCCGGACAGCGTGACCACCATTGAAGAACGGGCTTTTCAGCAATGCCCGAATCTGACAACGGTCACCATTCCCGGCAGCGTAACGACCATTGGAGAAAAGGCATTTTTCTCCTGTGCGGCTCTGACACAGGCAACCGTTGAAAATGGCGTGACAGAACTGCCTGCCAGCCTGTTTTCAAAATGCCGTGCACTGGTTTCTGTTTCGCTGCCTGACAGTCTGACTGTCATTGGTGCGTCTGCCTTCTATGGCTGCGCCCTGCTGAACACAATTGATATTCCGGACAACGTAACCATCATTCAGGAAGAGGCGTTTTCTTACTGCACTTCTCTGGAGAGCGTTTCCATGTCGCATTATGTGCAGGAGATTGGCTATCGTGCTTTTTATGGCTGCAAATCGTTGACCACTATTACCATTCCGGAACATGTGGCTTCGATTGCTTATCAGACATTTTACGACTGCAAATCGCTGAACACGATTATCATTGAAAATTCCTCTTGTGAGATTTATGACAGCGTGTACACCATTGTCAACACGGCAACGATTATCAGTTACGAAGATTCCACAGCGGAAAATTACGCAGAAAAGTACAATCGTACTTTTGTGCCACTGAACGGGAATGTGTTACTTGGCGATCCGAATATGGACGATGATGTCAGCGTAGAAGATGCCGTTATTGCATTGACGATGTACGCACAGACATCTGCCGGACTGGAGTTGGACTTCACAGAAAGTCAGATTACAGCAGCAGACGTAAACGGGGACGGTGTGGTGACCGTAGAAGATGCCGTTTATATTTTGACATACTACGCAAAGCAAGCCGCTGGGCTGGAAGTAAGCTGGGAGGAATTGATTGCGTAAGATATTATAACAAAAAAGGGAGCTATTTTACTATGAAACAAAGCACACGATTTTTTACAGTTATCACTTGCCTGCTGACATGTAGTGCCGTGCTGTCATCCGTGACATTGCAGCAAATTACAGCAAAAGCAGATGAATCGGTAGAAGATGCATACCAAGAAATCGAAGATGATTACGATGATTATGACGAAGATGAGGAAGCAGATAGTTATGAATCCTATGAATACGATGATTGGTACTATCATTATCTTGATGATGGAACCATTGAAGTTAGTTTCTGTGATCGGAATTTGGAATCAGAGGAAACTACATTCATAGAAATCCCATCAGAAATTGACGGCGTTCCTGTAACAAGCTTGGGAAAAAATCTCTTCTCCGGTTACTATCTGACTGATATCATCATTCCTGACAGTGTGACAAACATCGGATACAGTGCACTTTCCTGCTATGGATTGGCTTCTATTTCCTTGCCAGACGGTCTTGTCACAATCGGGGAGAGAGCGTTTAATGGTTCTTATCTGAAAGAAATTACAATTCCTGCTTCTGTTACTTCTATCGGCGAGGATGCGTTTTCTGGTTGCAGCAATCTGGAATCCATTACGGTTGATCCGCAGAACACTGCCTATGCTTCACAAGATGGCGCATTGTTCACCCATGATATGACAATGCTTATTCGTTATCCTGTTGCAAAAACAGACACCTCTTATCAGATTCCAGATACCGTTACAACAATCGGAAGTTGTGCATTCCAGTCTTCTGCATCACTTTCAGAAGTCACCATTCCGGATAGTGTCGTAACCATTGGTGATATGGCATTTTGTTGGTGCACTGCACTGAAAGAGATTGTCATTCCAAAATCTGTAGAAAAATTGGGTGGCGGCATGTTCGAGAGCTGCTACGCTCTGGAATCCGCACAAATTCTTGCTAATATCACAGAAGGTGATTTCAATTATTGTGACGTTGGTGACCATCATAATAATGCAATGGGCAATGTTTGTTTGTTTGCTGGTTGCACGTCTTTGAAAACTGTCACTATTCCGAATGGTATGAAAACATTTTCCGCCTATGATTTCTACGGATGCTCTAATTTGACAGATATCTATTATTATGGCACAGAAGAAGAGTGGAATGCAATCAAAATTGTAGACGGTACAGATCTTCTGGCGGAAGCCGGTGCGAATCCTACCGTGCATTTTGTCACGTCATCTGCTGATGCGCTGCCCGGTGACCCAAACGGTGACAGCATAATCAGCGTAGAAGATGCCGTTATTGCATTGACGATGTACGCACAGACATCTGCCGGACTGGAGTTGGACTTCACAGAAAGTCAGATTACAGCAGCAGACGTAAACGGGGACGGTGTGGTGACCGTAGAAGATGCCGTTTATATTTTGACATACTACGCAAAGCAAGCCGCTGGGCTGGAAGTAAGCTGGGAGGAATTGATTGCGTAACCCACAAACCGATAATACAAACAGCGGAGCATACACTCCGCTGTTTTTTCTATTTCTGTACGATAGAAACAGTATGCGACATGGCACGCCGCTGTTCTACCTGAAACAAAATCGCCGAAAGAATCGGAATCGCAAAAGAAAAACAAAACACGACAATCCAAAATGGCAACGACAAGGCAACGGTACTGAAAATCAACTGCAATGCCGGATGCTGCACCGCTGCCAGCAACACCGCTGCGGAAAGCAATACGGACACCAACAACTTCCAGTTATCCCAGATGGGAATGGCAAAGAGCGGTTTCGTCTCCGATTTGCATTCAAACACATGAATCAGCTGCGATAAAATCAGCGTGCAAAGTGCCGCTGTTCGGGCAACTTCCAGTGTGCCCCCCAGTCGTAGGGCGGTCGAAAATGCGCCCAGTGTACAGAACCCAATCAAGATGCCCCGAAAAAGAATCCGTTGCAACAAGCCACCTGAAAAAAATGGCGCATCCGGTTTGCGTGGCGGTTGCCGCATCGCATTCGGTTCTGGTTTTTCCATCCCAAGTGCAATCGCCGGCAGTCCATCTGTCACCAGATTCACCAGCAAAAGCTGCGTTGGCAACAAAATGACTGGCATCCCCATCAGAATTCCCAACAGCATGGTGATGACTTCCCCGATGTTGCACGAAAGCAGATAGCGGACAAATTTCCGGATGTTGGCATAGATACAACGTCCCTGCTCCACAGCATAGACCAATGTCGAGAGATTATCGTCCAGCAGAACCACATCTGCCGCCTGTTTTGCCACTTCCGTTCCGGATTTCCCCATCGCCACCCCTACATCTGCCTCTTTCAAGGCTGGCGCATCATTCACACCGTCACCGGTCATCGCCACAATCGCACCTCGTTTTTTATAGGCACGCACCAACCGCAATTTATGCGCCGGATTCACCCGTGCAAAAACAGCATATTCCGAAATACAGGCGGCAAGCTGTTCATCCGACAGCGCATCCAGTTCTTTTCCTGTCATCGCCTTTTTTCCGTGTAGCAGTCCTGCCTGTTCTGCAATGGCAAGGGCTGTTTTTTTGTGGTCACCGGTAATCATAATGGTTTCAATTTTCGCCTGCTCACAAATACGAATCGCTTCTTTGGCAGAGGCTCTCGGCGGGTCAAGCATCCCCGTCAGCCCCAGAAAAATCATCTCCCCATCGTCATCCCGATAGGCAAACGCCAGCACACGCAGTGCCCGTTCGGAAAGCACGTTGACCTGAGCAGCGATTTCTCTCCGGAACGCCGTCGTCAGCGGCATTTCTGCTGTACCATGTAGCACTTGCGTGCAGTCCGGCAGAATGCGATCCGCAGCCCCTTTTATATAGTGTCGTTCTCGTCCCTGATAAGCAACTGTGACACACATTTTTTTCGTCTCGCTGTCAAACGGTTCCATCCCGTGCAGCGGATAGCGTTGCTTGCAACGTTCTCTCGCAACGCCACCTTTTTCCGCTGCCAACAGCAGTGCCGTTTCTGTCGGATCGCCCACGGCTTCCTGTCCGACGGCATGTTCTGCTGTGGTACACAACACGCAACATTCCAACAGATTCTGCAACGCTGGATGTTGGATTGTCTGTACCGCTGCGCCGTGTAGCTGTATCGTATCCTGTTCCACTTTGAACTGTGCATCACTCGTCACAATGTCCGTTACTGTCATGTTGTTTTCTGTAATGGTTCCGGTTTTATCCACACAGAGGATGCCTGCACAGCCCAATGTTTCAACACTGTGCAGGCGATTGACAAGCGCATTCTGTTTCATCATCCGGTTGACGGCAAGTGCCAGCGCAATGGTGACGGTTGCCGGTAAACCCTCCGGAATGGCTGCAATGGCAATGGTGATGCCGGTCATCAACATATCAAAAATCGGTTCTCCTCGCAGCACCCCCGCAACAAATACCAGAATGCAGACGGCGATACAGAGCAATGCGACACCTTTTCCCAGTCCGGCAAGTCGTTTCTGTAATGGGGTCTGCTCCGTCTCGATGCCGTGGAGCAAATCGGAAATCTGTCCCATCTGTGTCTGCACACCTGTGGCAATGACACAAGCCGTCGCTGTTCCACGCAAAATCGCTGTTCCGGCATAGACAATATTTTTCTTATGCAAATCATTTTTCTTGTCATCCGGCGAACCAGCTCCTTTGGAAACTGCCGCTGATTCCCCTGTCAATACAGATTCATTCGCTGCCAATCCGGTAGCAGTCAGAATGGCAGCATCTGCTGGCACACGATCTCCAGCTTCCAGCCGAATCCAATCGCCCCTGACCAACTCGGTTGCCGGAATCGTTTTCCAATTCCCTGCCCGACAGACGGTGGCCGTGGGGGCTGTCATATTCCGCAATGCTTCCAGCGTTTTTTCTGTCCGAAATTCCTGTATAAAGCCAAGTATCGCATTGAGCAACACGATACAAAGAATGGTGATGGCATCTGTCAGTTCTCCCAGCAGAACGGAAATCCCTGTCGCTGCCAGCAGAATCATAACCATAACATCCCGGAATTGCCCGAAAAAAATCCGGACAGGTTTTGGCTTCTTTGCCTCCGTCAATCTGTTTTCCCCGTCCTGCCGCAATCGCTGTTTCGCTTCCTGTTCTGTTAAACCCTGCATATCGTCATCCCTCCCATATTGCATTGATACAAGCATATGCGCCAGAGAAACAACCTATGCGAAAAGCAGCCACCCATATGGATGACTGCTTTTGCTGTGTATTTCATTGTATGAGATTTTGTCTTTTGATTACGATGCCCAGATGGCAGCCCATGTCGGCTGTAAGCCAGCACTTTCCTGCGCATAATACGTCAGAATCCCCACGGCATCTTCGATACTGATCACATTGTCACCGTTGACATCTGCGGCAACCAGTGCTTTTGCATGAAGCATCGGCGTTTCCGAAAAGATGGGATCCAGACCTGCCGACTGCTGCGCATAATAGGTCAATACAGCAACGGCATCCTCTACATCAATCGTACAATTGCCGTCCACATCGCCAGATTCATAAGCTGTATGTCCGCCCTCTCCGATGGTGGTTTCTACTG
The DNA here is from genome assembly GCA_964399025.1 of uncultured Ruminococcus sp. Lineage (GTDB taxonomy): Bacteria > Bacillota > Clostridia > Oscillospirales > Ruminococcaceae > Ruminococcus_C. The sequence continues at coordinate 6,271 of CAYNPC010000054.1, forward strand.
CTTCTACCGTTATCACAATCGAATGGAATTTGTTGTTGATCATCGTGCCAATCATGACTGTACCCGCACTGACACCGGTCACAAGTCCATTTTCGTCCACCGTTGCGACCGTTTCATCGGTTGAGAACCAGACCGGTGTAACATCGGTATTGTACAGGAAAAGCTGCAAGGTGTTGCCAAGCCCGTGAATCGTATGTTCGTTGTTGATGGTAATCACACGAATCTCATCTGCTTCTGTCTGTACGGTCGTCGTTGGTGCTGGTTCTGTCGTCGTGGTTGTGGTAGAAGTTGTCGTGGTGGTCGTTGTTGT
>CAYNPC010000054.1:6680-10606 GCA_964399025.1 uncultured Ruminococcus sp.
GTGGTCGTTGGTTCTGCGGTTGTCGTTGTCATTTCTGTCGTTGTGCCAGTGGCAACAGACAGATCTTTCTGCCAGCACAGCACCGGATAGGAATTGGCAGAGGCGATATAGGAAGTCCCCAACTGGTGCGCAAACGCCGGTTGCTGCATATCATTTTCCTGCATCGCAATGCAGACGTTCGCATCTTCTGCCGTTTCTACAGAGCCTGCAAGATAATAGCAGTTGGTGCAGTCTGCTTCCGCTGCTGCAACAATGCCACCTGTCTCCCCTGCTCCTGTGATATTGCCCACCTGATAGCAATTCGCAATGCTGCCGCCAGCATCTTCCCCGACAATGCCACCAGAAAGTTTTTTGCTCCGGATATTCCCTGTATTGTAGCAATCGGAAATGGTGGCATGATAATTGATACCGGCAACACCGCCAGCAGCAACCTGCGCTGTTACGGCTGCCCGATTGTCGCTATCTGAAACGGTGCCGAAATAATTTGCACCACAAATGCCCCCTGCTATATAATACCAGGAGGAGACAATCGCACCATTTTCACAATTTTCAATCTGCCCCATACAGTTATAAGCGCAGATGCCACCTGCGTAATCATCCTGACTACTCAGATAGCTCTCTTCTACACGCAAATTCCGGATGACTGCTTCCTCTGAAATGGCAGTGAACAGTCCGACCTTTCCGCTTTTTTCCTGATACAAGCCGGAAACAGTATGGTTGTTTCCGTCAAATGTGCCCTGAAAGATGCTTTCCCCGTAGACACCAATCGGTGTCCAGGTGTAATCTGGTGTTGCGGTGCCGTCTTCCCATTGCAACCAATCTTGTGTCTGATTCATCTGCAAATCCGCTTGCAGTGTAATGGTCACACCGGAAAAATCATTTCCCTGATTGACCAGATAGGATAACCCTGCCAGCTCTGCCGGTTTTGAAATGGAAAAGGTATCTTTTCCGCTCTGATACCACGTCGTGTCAATCGTCCCATCCCAAGAGGCAGCTGACACAAAAGAATTGGCAGAAATGCCAGAAAACACAGACCAAGTTGCAACAAAAATAGAAATTGCACCTTGATAAATTCTACTTTTAATATGCCCCATTATAATCCACTCTTTTTCTGTTTTTGATTTTCCAACTGCGCTTGCCTTTTTTTCTTTTTATCACAAGAGAAGTTGGTGTTGTTTATTTTTATCTCTACCTTTATATTACACTATTTTCTCATTTTTGTCAATCATCTTCTGTGATTACTGCTGTTTTTCACAAAGTAGTGACACAAAACGGTTTGGATTTTGCACGGATTCATACGTTATTTCTTACCAAGATGCCGGCAATCCAGCGGATTGCTGTGCATAATAAGCCAAAATGGCAACGGCATCCTCTACGGTAATGGTGCCGGTCCCGTCCACATCGCCTCTGGAAATATTCTGATATTCCGCTTCTGTTTCCGGATGCAGATTGGCTGCCTGTTTTGCATAATAGCTCAGCACCAATACCGCATCTTCAACGGTAACAACCCCGTCATCATTGGGGTCGCCCAACAGATTCTGTTCGGTATTCTGGATGGCACCGGTTGTCAAACGTTGCACCGTAATGGCAATGCCGGAATCTGCCACTGTGCCACACTCGGAAAAATCATAGAGGTCAATATCCGTATCCAACACCAGACACTGTATGGTATCTGCATCATCTGACAGAATGGTCTGCACGGTGTATGTCCCATCGCCTGTGACGTTGACACTGCCAGCCGTGACAGAATCCGTTTCATTGCCCCAGAATGTCATACTGCCGACTGCTCCCATCAGGGAAATGGTATAATCCGCCTGCTCTGGCAAGCCGGAAATGGCAAACGTTACGGCAATCGCCTCAGAACAATGCACATCTTGTGGTACATCTTCACAATCCGCATTCCACACATTTCGAAGCAGAAGCCGCAGATATTTTCCACTGCAAGTCAGACTGCCTTCCGAACGGGTATATGGGATTTCCACAATCTCGCTTGCAGAAACGATCTCATCCGGAATGGTCATGCTACAGAGTAACGCCATCCCGATGGCAAGCACTTTTTTCATGTTTTTCCTCCGTTTTTCTTCCAGAAATCGCCTGAATGATTGCTTTTATTATACCACAATTTCCGACTTGCTGCAAGTTGCTTTCCACAAAGGAAAAAGCGGGTTGCACCGTTTTCCACCGTACAACCCACTTTCCGTGACATGCTTTCAAAAAGAAGTGATATATTATGAGCGGATGGTTTCCCAATCCGGAGACAAGCCAGCTGATTGCTGTGCGTAATAGGTCAGAATCATAACCGCATCTTCTACTGTTATTTCTCCATCTCCATTGATATCTGCCGACTGAATATTGGCAAACAGGGAATCGCTATCCGGATCTAATCCGGCTGCGAATTTCGCATAATAGCTCAGAGTCAGCACGGCATCAGAAACAGAAATCACACCGTCCAGATTGGCATCACCCGTCAGATTTGCAACGCCAATCGAAACAAAGTCATAGGATCTTTTCTTTGCATAGGTTTCGGCGGTCGAATAGGTATAACCACGGATGGTTGTGAAGTTATTTGCAATCGCATTGTCCAACTCACAAGTCGGATTCAGAATTGTAATGTCGAAATTAGAACCACATGCACAAAAAGCATAGACACCAACGGATTTGACACTGGCTGGCAGTACTGCGGTATCCAGATTCATACAATAATAGAACGCATACGGTTCGATGGTGGTCAAGCCATCTGGGAATGTGACAGCATGCAAATTGTCACAAGATACGAAAGCAGAGTCTCCAATTGTCTGCAAGTTAGATGAAAGCGTGACATCTACCAGATTGTCACAATTATAGAATGCCTCTTGCCCGATTGCCGTTACCGTGTCCGGTATCACATAAGTGGTATCCGTTCTTGCACTCGGATACTGGATCAATGTCGTCATATCTTTTGTGAAGATTACGCCATCTACGCTGACATAATACGGATTGTCTTCCGCTACTTCAATTACGTTCAGGTTTTCACAGTGCTGGAACAGCGGCACTTCAATTTCACCAACTGTGCTGGGCAGAAAAATACTTTCCAGACTGCTACAACTCTGAAATGCGTTTTGCCCAATGCTGGTCAAGCCTTCCGGCAGCACCACATTTTTCAGACCCGTCTTACTGAATGCACTTTCTCCGATGCTTTCCAGACTGCTGGGGAATGTGATATCTGTCAGCAAAGTACAATCGGAAAACGCTTCTTTCCCGATGGATGTCACACTATCCGGAATGGTGATGGTCGCCAACGATTCGCAATTTGAAAAGCTACCCTCGCCAATTGCAGTCAGATTTGCTGGCAATGTGACATCTGTCAACGCTGTACACAGCGAAAATGTATTCTTTTCAATGGTCGTAACACCGTCTGGGATGACGATTTCCTGCAAGATGGAACAGCCACCAAATGCGTTTGCGCCCAGACTGGTCAGGTTGTCCGGCAGGTGCACTTCACCCAGAGACGAACAGCCATAGAACGCACCTTTTCCGAGGCTTTCCAAGCTTTCCGGCAGCGTAACCGACACCAACGATTCGTTGTAAGAAAATGCTTCTATGCCGATTGATTTTACGCCCTCTGGAATGACGATGGATGTAATATCCTTGTTCTGAAAAGCGTAATTGGTAATGCTGGTGACTGCCACCCCGTCAATTTCTGACGGCAACACGATATCCGTGGAGTCAGACCGCATTACACCTGTGATGTCAATCGTACCCGCATCATTGAATTGGTACTTGATTGTCATGGTGTCTGTGGTATACTTCTCTGCGGATGCCGTCAGACTCCATGTTGGAAAATACTGCGGTCCTGCAACGAGCGTGCTCCCTGCCAGAAGACAGGTTGATGTCAGAAGAATTGCGATTGCTTTTTTGCCATATTTTTTCATTTTCACGGCCTCCTT
>CAYNPC010000055.1:0-10549 GCA_964399025.1 uncultured Ruminococcus sp.
TATTTTCACGGCTCTGGTACAAAAATCTGCAACGCTTTCTGGCAATTGTCAATCTCATTGACCCGCTGACTGCCACCATATTCGCCATCAATCGTCCAAGCAACTTCTTCCTCATCCAGATTGGTTACAACAATATGCGATGCCCGAAAATAGTCAAAATACTGCCGCTCTGCGCCCAGCTGGAAATTGGCAAGTGACAAAATCAACTGATGGAACTGCACCAGATCTGTCGGTTTCCGGATGAGTGTCACCTCAAATAATCCGTCATCCCATTCCACATCCGAAAGCGAAAGCAACTTCGCAACCGAAGTGGCGTTCGTCACCATTCCGTACAGATATTCCCCCTCTACGGTTTTGCCGTCATCATATTCAATTTTCATATGACGTGCCTTGATGTTCGGCAGATGCGCAATGCCGTTGAGTACATACGCCGCATGTCCCAGTACATTTTTATACGACTGCGGTGTCTGATAGGAAATCTCTGTAAATGCCCCGAATGCGGCGATATAGGTGAAATAATGCGTGTTGAATTTGCCAACGTCACAGTGTATGGTATGCCCATTCAGAATACAGGAAATGGCATCCAGCGGTGCCGTCGGAATCTGTAGCCCTCTTGCGAAATCATTGGTCGAACCGGACGGCACATAACCGACCGGCAAATGATGCTCGCTTGCCATGCAACCCTGTATTACTTCGTTCAGCGTGCCATCTCCGCCTGCGCAGATGATAAAATCAAACTGCTGCTCGCAAGCATACTGTGCACTGGTAATGCCATCCCCCTGACACTGTGTCGGATGAACGGTCACTTCGCAGTCAGCAGCGGTCAACTGATCCAACATCTTCGGCAGAAAGTTGTTCAGCGATGCCTTTCCTGAATGCAGATTAAAAATAAAATAGACCCGTTTCAAATCAGTCAACTCCTGTTTCGTCCTCTGTTTCTGGTTTCTTATGCTTCTTGTATGTTTCGGTAGATTTCGTAGACCTGCTGTTTTTTCTCCATCAGCTGGTCAAACTGCCGGATGTATTCATATGGAAATTTATAATTGTGAATGCGGGTGATCCGCCCACACGGTTCTACAATTTTGGTAGATGCAGCACAACCTGCGCCGAAAATCGACTGGGATTCATCCATAATCAGCATGTTATAATACGATTCTTTCCCCGGTCTTGCATATCCTACGTTTTCCTGATTGTCAATCGTATTCTTCTGTCGATACATATAGTACGGTTGATAATTATGTGCTGGCAGCATAGCGATGCTATCCTGTACCATTTCCCGAACAGGATTGCCAATCTGTGCCCGACTGTCTGCAAAAAGGGTTGCAGCTCGCTTCAATGTCAGCGTATGAACCGTAATGCTGTCCGGATCCAAAGCAATCACCTTTTCCAATGTCCGATGGAAACCAGCCGGCGTATCGCCCGGCAAACCGGCAATCAAATCCATATTGATATTATCAAAGCCGATTTCTCGTGCCAGATAAAACGCTTCTGCAATCTGTTCTGCGGTGTGTTGTCTGCCAATGCGCTGCAAAACGGCATCTTCCATTGTCTGCGGATTGACAGAAATCCGATCCACACCATATCGTTTCAGCACTTCCAGCTTTTCACGAGTGATGGTATCCGGTCTTCCTGCTTCTACACAGAACTCTCTCACATGTGACAAATCAAACACCCGTGTGACAGTCTGCAACAGCTGTTCCAATGCGGATGCAGAAATAGAAGTGGGCGTTCCACCGCCAAAATAAATTGTATCCACTGTCACATGCAAATCCTGTACAATCTTGCCCCAGAATTCCAGTTCCTTGCAAAGCAGACGAATATAATCCGGCATCAGATGTTTCGCCTGTGCAATGGAATGGGAAACAAAAGAACAGTAGCTGCAACGAGTCGGACAAAACGGAATTGAGATGTACAATCCAACAGAACGCTGCGGTGTCTGCTGCAACAGCGGCAGCTGTACGGATGCAGTATGCTGTAACAAATCCAGCTTTTCCGGTGAAACAAGATACACTGTCCGCAACCGTTCCATGACGGCTTCCAGTGACTTTCCTGTCTCTTCCATAATGGAGAAAACCTTCCGCACAGGACGAATGCCTGTCAGCAATCCCCACGGTACTTCCAGCCCTGTAATCTCCTGCAACAGCGTGAACAGCATCCGGCTGAATTGGTATTCGCAGGTCTGCTTGTCTGTCTCCGGTGTACAGCGTGGCAGCTTTTTGGCACAGCGACGTTTTTGTCCCTGATACTGCACCACGCAGAAAAACCATGTGTATTGTTTTCCCTGTTTCAACTGCAAAAAGGCACCCTGCTCCGCATGTTGGAGCAGGGAACCGTCTTCGTAGGCAAACGTAAATTTCGTTGCAGGGATGAAAATTTTCAACATACATTCAATCTCATATTTCAACGTATGTCCGTGCAATACAACCGGAAATGGTTGTATCATCTGTTGTGTGTCTTCTCTCATGCCATCACCTTAAATTCGGATTGTGCTGCCGTTCATAGGACAACGTCGATGTTTCATCGTGTCCCGGCAATACCGCATACTCCCCTTCCAGATGTTTTAACCGCTGAAGCGATTGATACATCTCTTCGTTGCTGCCATCCGGAAAGTCCGTTCTGCCACGGGAGAGCCGGAACAGGGTGTCTCCTGTCAACAGCGTATCTCCTATCTGATAGCAGACACTGCCCTTGGTATGCCCCGGTGTGTGTAACACCTTGAACGTACATTCATCCTGCGTAATGACATCGCCTTCTTCTATCGTCTGATAGTCTGTCACCGGCGGAACACTGCCGCCAGTATGACGATACGCCAGATTCTTCATGTTATCTGTCAGCTTGTCTGCATCTGCTGTATGAATGTATACGGTTGCGCCGGTTGCTTTCTGCAAAGCAGCAACCGCCATGATATGGTCATAGTGTCCATGTGTCAGAAGAATCTTTTTGAGCTGCAAGCCGTTTGTTTGCAGGAATTGCAGAATCTTTTCTTCACTTCCGCCGGGATCAACTGCCACGGCGTTCTTCTCCGCCGTGGCAATGATGTAGCAGTTGACTGCCAGCATTCCGACCATCAATCTTGTAATCTCCATATTGGCACCTCACTTCTTTGTCCGCTCTACGGAAATGACACCCGGTATCTTCCGCAGACGATCCATCAACGAACGTAGCTGATCATTGCCTGTGACATTGACGGCAATTTCACAAACTGCATTCCCATTCTTCAAAGCGTAGGAATTGGAATGTACGATCATCATATGGGAATCACACACCGTACTGGTTACATCAAACAACAAACCAACACGATCTGTTGCCAGAATGTCCAGACTGATGGAAGCTTCCAGTTCGTCTTTCTGATCGCCCCACTCTACTTTCATCCATCGCTCTATTTTTTCTTGGTTGCCCGCTTTCATATCCCGCTTATAATTTGCGCAGCTTGTGGAATGAATGGCAACACCATGTCCGCCTCGTGTGATGAATGCAACAATGTCATCGCCCGGCATCGGGTTGCAACACTGTGCAATATGATAATCACAGTTCCGGATCTGATCCAGCATAATCACCGACTTGGTCGTCTTCTTAAGCTGTACCGGTGCCTGTGTCTTTTCGTTCCGTTCTTGTTTCTTCTTGTCGTACTGGTCTTTCAAGCCCGGGAGAATCTTAGAAACCCGAAGACCACCGTAACCGATCGCAGCATACAGGTCGTCCAACGACTTAAAGTTATAACGTGGGAAGACTGGCTGTAAGTATGGCAGCAGCTCTTTATCAGTTACCAGATAAATGTAATTCCGCTGCATTTCCCGCTGCAAGACGGCTCTGCCTTCCTGAATGTTTTCCTCCCGCTTGTTGACCTTGAACCACGCCCGGATTTTTCCCCTTGCCGCTGGCGTTTTTACGATATTCAGCCAAGTACGGGAAGGTGTCTTCTTTTCATCCGTCAGAATCTGACAGACATCACCATGATTTAAAGGGGTATCCAGCCGTTCCATCTTGCCATTGATTTTTGCGCCAATTGCATGATTCCCAACATCGGTATGAATGCGATAAGCAAAGTCAATCGGAATCGAACCTTCCGGCAGGAAAACAGAATCGCCATGTGGTGTCATGACAAGAATGTCCATTCTGCTTTCTGTTTTAAATTCTCTGACAAATTCTACTGCATCGTTGGTCGTCAACTGTGTCTCAATCATATCTCTTGCCCAATCCAGCCACTCTTCCAGTTCCGCTTTGCCCTTATGTCCGCCCTTATACTTCCAATGGGCTGCGATACCGTATTCCGCATCCAAGTGCATCTGTCGTGTCCGAATCTGTACCTCAACGGGAAGTCCATTCTGATGCATAACACCGGTATGAACGGATTTGTAGCCGTTTGGCTTTGGATTGGCGATGTAATCTTTATATCGCCCCGGAATCTGATGATACATCTCATGCACATAAGCCAATGCCATATAACACTCTACCGATGTTTCTGTGATGATCCGAACAGCGTATTTGTCATAGATCTCATCAATGCTGTGTCCCGCTTTATAGACTTTCTGATATATGCTGTACAAGCTCTTAACCCGACCGTAAATTTCCGGTGGTTTGGTGAACGAGGTTTCTTTGTCCAGTCGTTCACGCAATTCCGTTTCAATCTGCTGAATAAATTTTGCTGCCTCTTCGCCGTTCAGCTGCATTTCCCGATCCAGTTCCTCACAACCATAGGGATCCATAAACCGAATGGCTCGATTTGCCAGCTCTTCTTTGATCATCCAGATGCCAAGGCGATCCGCCATCGGTGCGTAGATATCCAGCGTTTCTCTGGAAATCCGCAGTTGCTTTTCCTTTGGCAGGTATTGCAACGTCCGCATATTGTGCAGGCGGTCTGCCAGTTTGATGATGATGACCCGTATGTCTTCTGCCATCGCATAGAGCATTTTCTGCACATTCAGTGCCTGCTGTTCCTCTTTGGTGATTTCATTCAAAGCACTGGACTTTTCTTTCATCTGCACCATTTTGGTTACACCATCGACCAGATCCGCAATGTTCTTGTTAAACAAACGGCGCAAATCATCTTTGGTGTACTTGGTATCTTCTACTACATCATGCAGCAGACCAGCACAGATGCTTTCGTTGTCCATTCCCAGATCCAACAAAATCCAAGCAACAGAAAGTGGATGTACGATGTACGGCTCACCTGAGGAGCGTTTCTGATCCCCGTGTGCATCTTTGGCAAACTCATAAGCAGACAAAATCAACGGCAGATCGTAACTCCGGTTGGTCTTTTTGACCTCCATAATATGTTTACTAAAGGCTTCAATCGTGACCTCTTCCGGCATTTCCATCAACTTGTTTTTATTCATAAGACACCCTCCCCGTTTTTCTTTGCAGTTCCTGCAAAATCATAGATTGTTCCAGCGGTACCGTCTCCTGCACAGGCAGGCGGCAGACCGCTTCCTTCCAGACATCCAGTTGTACCAGCTGCAATTCTGCAAAAACATCCAGAATCAGCCGGAGCTTTCCATAATTCAACTGTTGCTGTAACTGCACAAACAATGTATCAACCGGCAATGGCGTTTCCGGTATCTGCTTGTACACAGCAATCAATTCTGTTCGTGTCGGTGTCATCGCTGCATAATACGCATTTGGCAGCGGTTCTTTTCTGCATAGCGTTTCATAGGCTGCCTTTGCAGCAAAATATTTCGCCTGTGAAATGCCACTCTTCCGGTAATCTTTTACAATCAGTGATAATTGTGCTCTTCCTTGATACGTCTTGCATTCCGCTGTCACCAGAAAGTCACAGACGCTCTGTAACGGTAATCCTACGTCATCCGGTTTTGTGCGAAACAGCAGCACATCCAGATACAGACTGCCATACCGCAATTTTAACTTGCTATGCAGTCCTTGAGAAAGTGGCTGAATTGCCTCCAGTACGGCATGACAAATTGCAAAAACAGGAGCTGGGTTGCCCTCACCGTACGGTTCCAGCAGCGAAAGACTGGCGATATTTTCATCCGTCAGATCCTGCGGTAACAACAGCCGGTCAGCCTGTAAGGTCATCACTGGCATTTCCGGAAATTGTTCTGCTGCATAGACACGTACTGCATGAAAAAAGGCATCCACTTTCGTTGCCTCCAGTGAAAAGCCGCCTGCGCCGGGGTGTCCGCCGTATTTTGTCAGATGTTCCTGACAGGCATGTAAGCACTGGAAAATGGAAAACGTGCCGAATGCACGTGCTGACCCTCTTGCAATTGTCTCTTCAATGGTGACCAGCATCACCGGTTTCCCGAATTGTTCCTGCAATCGGGAAGCCACAATCCCAATCACGCCATGATGCCAGTTCTGTCCGGCAAATAACAGCACCCGCTCTTTGAGACAAGCCGGATTTTCTGAAATCTGTGCTTGTATCTCCTGTAAGATGGCTGTCTCTGCTGCTTTCCGTCTTTGATTACACTGTTCCAATGTTCGTGCGATGGTTCTTGCCTCTGTCATGGACTCCGATAACAACAGGGACACTGCCATTTTCGGAGAGCCAAACCGTCCAGCTGCATTGATTCTCGGCGCAATGGTAAAAGCAAGATTGGTTGCCGTCAACGATTGGTTCTGCATCCCAGTTACCTCTAACAACGCCAGTAAACCGGGGCGTTCTGTGTTGACAAGCAGTCGCAATCCCTGTTGCACCAGAAAACGATTTTCCCCTGTCAGAGAAACCACATCGGCAACTGTCGCAATGGCAGCCAGTTCCCCGAATTGTTCCATCGCAAAGGTCATGTCGCCGCCGTCCATCGCTGCCACCAATTTCAATGCCAACCCTGCGCCACAGAATTGCTTGAATGGGGAAGGGCAATCCGGACGATGCGGATCTACGACGGCATCTGCCACCGGAATCGTATCATATGGTTGATGATGATCCGTAATGACAAGGTGCATACCGTTTTCCCGAATCCATTCCGCCTCTTCCAATGCTGTAATGCCATTATCGACTGTCACAATCAAAGAAACGCCTTGCGCTTTTAGTGTTTCCAACGCTGTCACATTCATACCATATCCTTCCGATCGTTCCGGAATATAGTATGTCACGTCTGCGCCCAGTTCCGTCAGATAAGAATAGAGAATGACGGTCGCCATTACGCCGTCACAATCATAATCTCCGTATACACATATTTTTTCGCCAACATCCACTGCCACATTGATACAATCCGCAGCTGCCTGCATATCCCGTATCAGAAACGGATCGGAGAGCGCATCACAAGAAAACTGTTCCGCTGCTTCTGCAACCGTCCGATATCCTCTGACTGTCAACAATTCTGCACAAAAAAGCGAAAGATCACTGCCAGCCTGTATCTTCTGCGCTGCTGTGGTATCTGGCTTTCCGATCTGCCATTTTTTCACCAACATGCCTCCCACAGTAAGTTTCTTATTATTATACAGGAAAATGCAGAAAAATGCAATACACTACAAAAAAATTACATCAACTCCTACAAATCCACCCTCTTTTTTTTGTATGGTATGACTGAAACCGTCTTGCAGAAAAAAACGATTGCAGTGCGACAGTGGACACAAAAAACTTTTTTCCGAATCTTTCTTTTTTGTCAGATTTCGACGATTGACAAATCTGCCTATCTTTGTTATCATAAAACATATCATAAAACTACAGAAATTGCAGATCACAAACAGGAGGTGACACACATGATTCCTTATAAGCACAGCAGCGGTCTGGCAATTGCTTCGCTGGTGTTGGGAACATTGGCAACTGCACTCTGCTGTATTCCGATTCTTCCAACCATTTGTTCCATTCTGGGATTGCTTTTTGTCATACGGGTAAAGAAAAAAGAACCGCATCAGAAAAACGGAATTGTAACCGCAGCGTTGGTGCTGAACCTCTGCGGATTGGGACTTTCCCTGCTCTGTCTGTTGTACTGGGTCTGGTATGCCGGTGTTTTCCTGCATATGCTGGAACGCCCACAAGAGCACAAGGAAATGCCACCCATGCCAAAATACCAAGGACAACCGGCACGCCTTTTTTTCTGATATCTGACAAAAAATAGGGTATGCTATCTCCAGAAGGAGGTGGCGCTGATGGAAGCAATCCGTCGCCGGACGGCTGCACTGCGCTTGATTATGGTCTTGTTTGCCGCAGCCATTGCAGTCCGTCTTGCCTATCTTGTCAGTGTGCCCAACTATCAGGCAACTGCAAAGGAACAGGGCACGTACACCATTCAGACTGCCGTTACCAACGGCAATATTTATGATGCCAATTTTGAATTGCTGGTCAACGATACCGTACAACATATTGCTGTCATGTATCCCACCGCAGAAGCGGTCAGTGCAGTGCTGCCGCATGTACTGGACAAGACAGCGTTCTACGAAAAATTACAGTACGGTACGCCTTTTTCCTGCGAAATTGACACGAATCAATTGGACTGTGATGCCGTTACCGTTTTTGATGTGCCCTACCGCAGCACAGAAACACAACTGGCACAGCATCTCATTGGCTACACACGGGACGGCGTTGGCGTGACCGGACTGGAAGCGGATTATGACACTCTTCTCCGCAGCGTTTCTTCCCAGTCTTCTGTCACATTTACCGTCAACGGCAGAAGCAGTGTATTGGCAGGCGAACAGACGTTGGTACACACCGGACAAAACATCACAACAGGTGTTGTCACCACTTTGCGCAAAGAGGTACAGGAAATCTGTGAAACGGTCGGAACAGAGTTGCAGTTAGAAAAAGGCTGTATCATTGTGATGGATGCACAGAACGGCGATATTCTCGCTCTCTGTAGTTTTCCGACCTACACGGTTTCCACACTGGCGGATGCACTGGAATCATCTGACAGCCCATTGATTAACCGTGCCCTGTACGCTTATCCGGTTGGTTCTATTTTCAAATTGATTCCGGCAACGTGTGCGCTGGAACAAAACTACAGCCAGTTTCAATATGACTGCACCGGCAGCATTTCCATCAGTGACCAGATCTTTCACTGTCATGACCTGACCGGACACGGTGTGCAATCTCTACAGACGGCAATGATTCATTCGTGCAATCCGTATTTTATTGCACTCAGTCAGAAGCTCTCCGCTGCAAAATTATATCAGACTGCCAGCAAATTCGGATTCGGCACATCCATTTCCTTGACGGAAAGCATCGTTGCGGATGGTGGTGTTCTACCTGATTTACAAGCCCTGCAAATTCCAGCAGAAAAGGCAAATTTCTGTTTCGGGCAGGGAATGCTGACCGCTTCTCCCCTACAGATTGCCCGTATGACTTGCGCCATTGCCAACGGCGGCACACTGCCGGAAACACGACTCATTCGGGGCACAACAGAAGATGGCGTTTCTGTCTCGCAGGAAACCACCACAGAGGGAACGACCATTCTGACAGAAGAAACGGCAACCACATTGCAGAACCTGATGATTGCGGCTGCTTACGGCAGCGATACGTTTCAAGGTGTGCCGGAACATATCAGCGTTGGCGCAAAAACCTCAACGGCGCAGACCGGACGGTATGACGAAGACGGCGTGGAATACTGCCACGGCTGGATTACCGGATTTTTTCCTGCTTCTGCCCCTCGCTATGTCGTCACGGTACTGGCAGAAGATGGCGGATATGGCAACGATGCCGCTGCACCTGTCTTTCGTGCGGTCATTGATGCCATTGTCACACAGAATGCCCTGCCGCTGCCACAAAATGCTATTTCATAAAATATTCATAGGTGGCAATCCGGTTTCCACTTGCATCCATTTCAATTTTGTGCTATACTAATGGATACTATGGGAAACCATAAATTCCTGAGAAAGAAGATTGTAAGTATGACAAAAGTAGATATTTTTTCCGGCTTTCTCGGTGCTGGTAAAACAACACTCATCAAGAAACTGATTGCGGAAGCGTATGCCGGTGAACAGCTGGTATTGATTGAAAATGAATTCGGTGAAATCGGCATCGACGGCGGCTTTTTGCAGGACGCTGGTGTCAATATCACAGAAATGAACTCTGGCTGCATTTGTTGCAGTCTGGTTGGTGATTTCGGCAATGCCCTGCAACAGGTCATTGACAACTATCATCCTGACCGGATTCTGATTGAACCGTCTGGTGTCGGCAAGCTGAGCGATGTCATCCGTGCCGTGCAGAATCTGCACAATGACGATATTCAGCTGGAAAGCTTCACTACCGTTGTCGATGCAAAAAAGTGCAAGATGTATCAGAAGAACTTCGGTGAATTCTTCAACAACCAGATTGCACACGCAAGCTGCCTGATTCTGAGCCACACAACAGGTCTGGCAGAAGCGAAAATCGAAGATTGTGTACAGCGGTTGCGGGAACTGAATGCAACTGCACCGATTGTTACAACTGACTGGAACAGTCTGGATGGTGCACAGTTGTTGTCTGCAATGAATCAGACAGAAACACTGGATTCTGCTTTGCAGAACCTGCTGGAAGAAACCGAACACGAACATCACCATCATGAACATGAACACGACCATGAACATCATGACCATGATCACGAACATGAAGAACATGAGCACGAGCATGAACATGAAGAACATGACCATGACCATGAACACGAAGAACATG
>CAYNPC010000056.1:0-10191 GCA_964399025.1 uncultured Ruminococcus sp.
TGTCTGCGGCTACGTCTATGAAGGAGACGAATTGCCGGAAGATTTCGTTTGTCCAATCTGTAAGCAACCCGCCAGCGCATTCCGTGAAGAATCCTGATTCCAGACACAAGAAAACCGCCTGTATCTGCAAAATGCATACAGGCGGTTTTCGGTTTATGCTGCTGTTTCTGTTCCCGTTGTGGTTTCTGTTGTCTCTGTCGGTGGCTCTGTTGTCTCCGTGCTTGTTGTTGGACTGGAAGCGGTAAAATCATGAAATGTAATGGTAGCGTTCTGATTCTGCATCTTAAAAACAGACGGACTGCCATCTGCCAGCAGGGTCAATTCATAATTGCCAGCTTCCAGTTCGCCTTTCAACGTAACCCCATCTTCTCCGGATGTCCCTTGCAACGTGGATTCAGATAGCTGATCCGCTGCCAGTATGAACTGATACAGAATGGATTTCACCGGCAATGCTGCCTGCGGCACGGAAAACGCCAGTCCTTTGTAAGATGCTGTGACTTCTCCATTCAGAAAATCCAGCCTTACCCCAGCAAGTTGAGCGGGTTCAGAAAAAGAAACGTTCCACTCTCCTGCTCCGACTCGCTCCATTGTGCCTTCTGCGGTGATCTCTTCCAACTCCATCGTGATGCCAGTTGTAAAACTCGTTTGCAGCTGGTTTTTTGCTGTGGTATTGCTTGTTCCTGTGCTACACCCTGCAACAAACAAACATGCTGTCATCGCAAAGGCAAAGCCTGTAAAAGCTCGCTTCATCGCCACGCCTCCCTGTTTCTGTCTACAGATTCTGTTGCGCCATCTTCTGAAATACCTGTGGGAAACAATGTAACAAATCTTGTGGGAGCATTGCCTGTTCTGAATATTGTTCGGCTGCCAAGTCGCCAGCCATGCCGTGTAAATAAACCCCTGCACAAGCCGCCTTCCAGCAAGACAACCCTTGTGCTGCAAAGCTGGCAATCATACCGGCGAGTACGTCGCCGGAACCGCCTCGGCTCATCCCCGGATTTCCGGTCGGATTGATTGCGCATTGCATGGGATTTCTTACAATCGTTCCAGCACCTTTTAATACCAATGTTCCGCTGAACGACTCGCAGAACCGTTCGGCACAACCCCATCTGTCTGCCTGTACAGATGCTGTCGTTGTTTTTGCAAGGCGTGCCATCTCACCGGGGTGCGGTGTCAGAATCCAGTCTTCTTTCTGCTCCTGCATTATATCTATGCAGGCAGCTGCCACATTTAGACCATCTGCATCCAGAATGACAGGACATCTGGCAAGCCGTACCGTTTCTCGTACCAGTTCCTGTGTAGTTTCTGTGTTCCCCAATCCACAACCGATTAAAACCGCAGAAGCCTGTGCAATTGCCGTTTGTAGCACGGATGCATTCTGTTTCCAGTCAATACCGCCGTTTTCTGCTGTCCGCATCGGCAGATAGACTGCTTCATAAATGCGAGATGCCAAGATGGGAACATTGCGCTCTGTTGTGGCAACTTTCACCAATCCGGCTCCGCTTCGTAGTGCTGCCAATGTGGAAAGGGCGCAAGCCCCCGGCATGGAATCGCTGCCTGTGATACAGAGCAGCGTGCCGTAAGTTCCTTTGTGGCTGTCTTTTTTTCGCTTTGGAAAATAACTACAAATGGTTTCCCATGACAATGTATGCATCATTATCGTTCTCCCAGACAACGGGCAAAGATCACGCAGCGCATACCGTCATCCGAACCGGAATTACAAGTCTGCAAGGCAATGATATTGCCGGTGTAACCGCTGACATCGTCATTCCCATACCAGACAGTAGAAGTGGACTTGACTTGTTTCAGATATTCCTGATATTCTGTTGTATTCATCGTCAGGCTCTTGTTTGGCATCCAGTAAGAGAAGCTTGCACCAGATTCCCCGTAGAGCACGTTTGCCGACAGCACCTCATACAGATACCGCTTATTCAACGATGCCACTTCAAAATACGGATGGCTCTTCCCCCACGACGGATCTTTATAGTATTTGATATTGCTGAACATCGTGCCAGCTGCCATATTGTGCCCATACAGAATCGTCAACTGTGTGCTGTCAATATTGCCTCGGTAGTCCTCATAGATACAACCACTGTAGCTATATTCCTCTGTCCAATCCAGATGCAGGAAGTAGTTGTTGTCCTCCGCCTGCATAATCGGATAATTGACGTTGGTATCCGGTATGTAGATCCACCCTACCACTTTTGAACTGGTTGCGTGATACTGTTGCACCTTTGCCATATCAATATGCATGGTGTAATCAATCGCCAACGTGGTGGTTGTAGTAGTCATTGTCGTTGTTGTCGTAGTGGTTTGTGTTGTCGTTATGGTGGTGATGGATTCCTCTTCCGTTGTAGTATCTCCCGTGGTTGCCACCGGAAACGCTGTCGGCGTGGAGACTTTTTCTGATGTCAGCCAAGCGTAAAGAAAAAGGGCAACGACGACCAGCAGAATGGTCAGCAGAATCGTGACCAACAGACGTGATTTTTTCTTTTTATTTGATTTTCCCATAGTAATATTCGTCCCTTTCCATTTCAGATATTTTCATTATACACAGAATCTCCATCTTTGTCAAGAAAAAAATGGAATCTTTCTGTATAAAGCAAAGCAGCCCCGAAAGGCTGCTTTTTTCCTGCTAATATTGCTTTTTAGAATCCGTTCAGGTGTACATTTTTGATGATCCGCTCATAATCCATGTACACAAAATCCAAATCTACATTGCCGGTAATGCCGTCAACCTTTCCGGTGCTGGAATACTGCCACAATCCATACTTCTTGTCAAAGGACGGTTTCGTCGTGTTATAATGTGCAACCCAGATATCATACTTTTCAAAGATATCATCTGTTACTTTGTTGTTCAGGAAGCTGGCGTAGCTGTACAGAGAGACGTAATAGCCATAGGATTCCATTCTGCTACAGAATGCATCAATGATGGCAGAAACTTCGTCCTTTGTCAACTTGGTTTGTTTTTCTGCTTCCATGTCAAAGGAAACCGGATATTCAAACTGATAATCCTTGATGACTTCGTAGAACGCATCGGCTTCTTTGATGGCATCTTCTACGGTCACTGCATAACTAAACCAGTACGCACCACACGGCAGACCCGCTGCCTGTGCATTTTTCATATTGGTATCAAAATACTTATCTTTCTGGCTGGCATATTTGCCATAACCTGCACGAATGATCGCAAACTCTACCCCATCTGCCTTGGCTGCTTCCCAGTCGATTGCACCTTGATAAACAGAAACGTCAATGCCCTCAAAAAGCGCACCCGTTCCAATTCCGGTTTTCGTTGCCATCGTGGTGGTAGTAACCGTGGTCATGGAAGTTGTCGTAGTTGCCTTTGTAGTGGTAGTGGTGGTCGTTGTCGTTGCTTTTTTGGTGGTGGTTGCAGCCGTTGCGGTTGTAGTAGCGGCTTTTGTTGTTGTAGTGGCAGCTTTTGTTGTCGTTGTAGTAGCCTTTGTTGTCGTCGTAGTTGCTTTGGCTGTTGTTGTGGTGGCATTTGCTGTCGTTGCTGTTGTCGTGGTTGTCAATTGCGTAGAAGTCGCAGACAATCCTGTTGTCGTAGATGCTGTCGTTTGTGCTGTTGTTGACCCTGTGCTTGATGCTGCTGTCTGTGTTGTCGTTGACCCTGCCGTTGATGCCGTTGTTTGTGTTGTCGTTGATTCTGTAGATGACTCCGTTGTCGGGAAAGTAGCCTCCGTGGATTCTGTTGTTTCCGTTGTCTCTACCACTTCCGTTACCGTTTCTGTGCTGGTTGTCTCAGAGCCTTCTTCAACTGATATATCTGTGGTGACAGATGCCCAACCCTCCGGCGGAACCGCTTCCAATCCGGCAGATATTCTGGCATACATGGTCAAAAAGCAAACCGCATCTTCCACTTCAATGCTGCCATCCTGA
Organism: uncultured Ruminococcus sp.; assembly: GCA_964399025.1. Taxonomy (GTDB): domain Bacteria; phylum Bacillota; class Clostridia; order Oscillospirales; family Ruminococcaceae; genus Ruminococcus_C. The sequence goes on from CAYNPC010000056.1 coordinate 3,901, forward strand.
TTCAAATCATAATAAGTAAAAAAGTCTTCTTCCATCGGTTCTGCAATGCCGCAGGCAGTCTGCGCATAATATGTAAGAACCGTAATCGCATCCGCTATGTAATCTGGTTCGCCGTCTTCATTCTGTACAATCGAGGGCAACCATGCGGATGGTTCTGCTATTTCTTCTATTTCTTCTGCTGTGGCGAACGGAACAGACACGCTCAGACAGGTCATTGCTGCCGCCAGTCCGACACTGCACAATTTTTTCCATCGTTTCAAGCTCTTCATACATTCCTCCCAAAAAAATATTCCGTTGTGCTGGTTTCGTCTTATCGTGCATATTATATCATATCTTTTTTTGTTTGTATAGAGATTTTTACGGTTAAAAACAAAAATAGTGCATTTCCAACAAGAACAGGATTTCTGTTTTGTCGAAAATGCACGAAATGTGATTCCCTTTGTTATTGTTTCCGTCTCAATGCTGCCGGAAGAAAAATGGATACCGTCTCGATCATCTCATCGTTCGGTGTGAAAATCAGACGTGCCTTTCCGTATTCCTCTGTTTCCATATCGGCATAATATGCGTCTACCCCCGTATTGTCCGAACAGAGAAACAACGTCGCATTTTCCAGCTCCGGCGTATCATCTGTATACGCACCGAATGCTGTCCAATTGGAAACCTGCACGGTCAACAGATGCACACGCTTCCGTTTCCCAATGATTTTTTCTACATCAAACTCCCCATTTGTAATGCTGTACTCATACTCTACCCGACAGCCTGTCAATAAATAGTATGCACCATAAATAATCAGTGCTGTCACCAACAAAATCACGAGCCAACCCGTCCAAAATGCCAATCCTGCCGTTATCCCCACCAAAAGCACTGCGGCTATCAGAATGCCGCCCCGTTTCGCCCGATCCTGTGAGGATGGCTGTTTCTCTACCATGTACTCCGCAAAGTGATCCATATTTCTTTTACCCTGTCCTTTCTTTTTTTCGCCAAATGGCTTTTCATTTTATTTTACCATATCCTCCGCAAAATTTCAAGAAAAGACTTGATTTTTTTTGAAAACAGTGTATAATGGTATAAGAGAACGCTGTGACGAAGGAAGTACGACTGTCATAGATGCAACAGAGAGGCATTCCCTGGCTGAAAGAATGCTGCATACCATACAGTACGGAAGTTCCCTTCTGAGCGGCTGCGCTGAAGTCTGCGAAAACGCAGTATGGTAGGGGCAGACGTATTGCCTGCGTGAAGGGCAAGAGAGTGTTGGCTCTTGGAGAAATGGGTGGTTAAGAAGCAAGTGAAATGACTTGTCCTGTTTCGGGACAGGTCTTTTTTGTTTTCCACACATTTTCCTGCGTTTTCGTATCAACAGAGATTTCTTGAAATTTGGAGGTCACTATGAAAGAACAATTGGAAGCAATCCGTTCAGAAGCAGAAGCTGCGCTGCAAGCCTGCACGGATGCGAAACAGCTGGAGGCAATCCGTGTACAGTACCTTGGAAAAAAAGGCGCACTGACTGCAATCCTCAAGCAGATGGGAAAGCTTTCTGCGGAAGAACGCCCTGTAATGGGACAGTTGGCAAATGCAGTACGGGCTGATATTGAATCCGCCATCACCGCACAGCAGAAGTCGATTGCAGAAGCTGCACTGGCAGAAAAGTTGCAGACAGAAACACTGGACATCACCCTGCCGGGCAAAGCAAAGAAAACCGGTAGCCTGCATCCACTCACCATCGTTGAGAATGAAATCAAGGAAATTTTCCTTGGCATGGGTTTCTCTGTCGCAGATGGTCCGGAAGTAGAATATGACTACTATAACTTTGAAGCGTTGAACCTGCCACCGGATCATCCGGCAAGAGATACACAGGATACCTTTTATATTACAGATAACATCCTGCTCCGGACACAGACTTCTTCCGTACAGGTTCATGTAATGGAAAATCAGAAGCCGCCAATCCGTGTTATTTCTCCTGGTAGAGTATTCCGTTCGGATGCCATTGATGCAACCCACTCCCCGCTTTTCCATCAGGTAGAAGGTCTGGTTGTAGACAAGGGCATTACAATGGCAGACCTGAAAGGTACACTGGAACTGCTGATGCAGCGTCTGTATGGCGATGATTGCAAAATCCGCCTGCGTCCGCATCATTTCCCATTCACGGAACCAAGTGCAGAAGTCGATGTCATGTGTTACAGCTGTCACGGCAAGGGCTGCCGTCTCTGTAAAGGCGAAGGCTATATCGAGTTGCTGGGTGCTGGTATGGTACACCCGAAGGTACTGGAGGGCTGCGGCATTGACAGCAGCGTTTACTCCGGTTTTGCATTTGGTCTGGGTCTGGAACGAATCGTTATGCGGCGTTATAACATTCAGGATATGCGTCTGCTGTTTGAGAACGACTATCGTTTTCTGGAACAGTTCTAAGGCAATAAAGGAGGAGAAAAACAATGAATTTATCAATGAAATGGTTATCTGACTATGTCACGCTTGACACAACTGTCAAGGATTTCTGCTCCGCTATGACCATGAGCGGTTCCAAGGTAGAAGTGGCAACAGCAGAGGGTAGTGAGGTTAAAAATGTCGTAGTTGGTAAACTGCTTTCTGTTGTACCACACGAAAATTCCGATCATCTGGTCGTTTGTCAGGTCGATGTCGGACAGGAACAGCCGATTCAGATCGTTACAGGCGCACCGAATGTCAAGGCTGGCGATATCGTACCGGTTGCGCTGGTGGGAGCTGAACTGCCGAACGGCGTAAAAATCAAAAAAGGCAAGCTGCGTGGCGTAGAAAGCAACGGTATGCTCTGTTCTCTGGGCGAACTGGGACTGACTGTCCATGATTTCCCATATGCCATTGCAGATGGGATTTTCCTGATTGAAGAAGATTGCCAGATTGGACAGGATATCCACGATGCCATTGGTCTGAATGATACTTCTGTTGAATTTGAAATCACTTCCAACCGTCCGGACTGCCTCTCTGTAACCGGATTGGCAAGAGAAGCTGCTGCGACGTATCATGTACCGCTGCACATTCCGGAACCGAAATATCACGGCGTGGATGGCGACATTCAGGATATGCTGCAAGTGGAAATTCAGAACAAGGAAAAATGTCCTCGTTATGCAGCCGGTATTGTCAAGAATGTAAAAATCGAACCGTCTCCAAGATGGATGCGGGAACGCCTGCGTGCCAGCGGTGTCCGCCCGATTAACAACCTCGTTGACATCACCAATTATGTGATGCTGGAATTTGGTCAGCCGATGCACGCTTTCGACCTGCGCTATGTCAAGGACGGTCATATCATCGTCCGGAATGCAGCAGAGGGTGAATCCATTACTACACTGGACGGTGTTACTCGTGCGCTTTCTCCAGAAATGCTGGTGATTGCTGATACCGAAAAGCCGATTGCGGTAGCTGGTGTTATGGGTGGCGAATACAGCGGCATTATGGACGATACCACCACCGTTGTATTTGAATCTGCTTACTTCGAACCGGTACAGGTACGCCGGACAGCGAAAAAGCTTGGTATGCGGACAGATGCTTCTGCCCGTTATGAAAAGGGTCTGGATCCGGAAGGTTGTCTGCGGACACTGGAACGGGCATTTGAACTCGTAGAACTGCTGGGCGCTGGTGAACCTGTTCGCACACATCTGGATCTGAATTACAACCAGAAAGAACGCAACCGCATTCCGTTTGATCCGGATTGGATTAACCGTTTCCTCGGTACAGAGATTTCCAGAGAGACCATGTGTGAAACCATGCAGATGTTGGAAATTGAAGTAGATGGCGACACTTGTATCTCTCCGAGCTTCCGGATTGATCTGGAACGTCCAGCCGATCTGGCGGAAGAAGTTGCCCGCATTTACGGCTACGACAACATTCCGTCTACTGTCATTCAAGGCGTTGCCAATGCCAGCCTGACCGAACAGCAGAAATTCCGTCGGACAGTGGAAAATGCTGCGGTTGCACTGGGTTGCTATGGCATTCTGACGTATTCTTTCATCTCCCCGAAGTATTTCGACAAAATCACACTGCCGGCTGACAGTCCGCTGCGGAAAACAGTTGTCATCACCAATCCGTTGGGCGAAGATACCAGCGTGATGCGGACAACTACCCTGCCGTCTATGCTGGAAACACTGTCCCTGAACTACAAAAACCGGAATGCTGCAGTTTGTCTCTATGAACTGGGAAAAGAATACATCCCGACCGGTGCAGATACCCTGCCGAATGAGCCGGAGCGTCTGACAATTGGTATGTATGGAGAGGATGCAGATTTCTTTACACTGAAGGGCATGATAGAAGCCATTCTGGAAACAGCTGGTTTACATGATTGCACTTATGTTGCTGCCGGAACAGACAGCCCATTTGCTGAAACCTGCGCACTGCATCCGGGCAGAAGTGCCGTTGTCTATCAGGGCAACACACCGATTGGTTATCTCGGTGAAGTACACCCGACAGTGCAGAAAAACTACGAAATTGGCACTCGCACTTACGTTGCCAAGTTGCTGGTAGAAGAAATGCTGCCGCTGGCGGAAACAAAAATCACTTACCGTCCGCTGCCGAAATTCCCAGCAATCACAAGAGATCTGAGCCTTGTCTGCGAAGATTCCATGCCGGTTGGCACATTGCAGCGTGTTATGAAGGAAGCTGTCGGCAATCTGCTGGAAGAGATCACCCTGTTTGATGTTTATAAGGGCGAACAGATTGCAAGCGGCATGAAGAGCGTTTCTTTCTCCATCCGGATGCGTTCTCACGAAGGCACACTGACAGATGAACAGGCAGATGCTGCGATGAAACGGGTTCTGAAAGCACTGAAAGCGCATGGCGTAACGCTGCGTGCATAAGTAGAAAGGAAACGGTGTCCGATGAAAGTCAAAAAAGAAACCGCTCCGAAGCCCAAAAAGCAAAAAAAAGAACGCTCGTCACAGGAAGTAAACTCCATGATCATTGGCGTTCTGGCACTGTTGTTTTCCTGTGCTGGCATTGCAATGTTATTTTTGAATCTGCCGGTATTGGTCTGCGCTATCTTTTCCGGTGTTGGTGCGCTTGGCGGATTTGCCAGCCTGCTCTCCGGAAAAGGCGGTACGCTGCCTGCCGTGGTTGCCATCGTTGCAGGATTCCTTTGTGTTTTGGCTGTTGTCATCCTGAACGCCTCCGTTTATTGATCGGAGACGAAAAAAGAATCAAAAAAGAAATCGTCACAGAGAAATTTTCTTCCTCTGTGGCGATTTTTGTTTCGTATATAAAATCTCAGACAATCAAAATCCGTGGGGCATCTTCTTCCCCCGTGCCAGCACGCAGCCAATACAAAATATCATACATTGTGCTGTCCGGAACGGAAATACAACCAGCTGTTGAAGAACCTGTTTTGGTATGTAGGAAAATAGCAGAGCCTTTCCCCGGTACAATTGGATCCATATTGTAATTGACAACGACTGCATAATGATAGCTTGTCGCATACGTCAGCAAATGTTCTGCACTGTTCCAAGTGATGCCTTCCGGATCATTGGTGATATCCCGCCATTGATTGTAGTACTCTGAATAAGGGTCATCTACCCAATAGCAATTGCCGTTAATCTGCCGGTACTCAATGTCCATACCACTCAGCGACTCCGTGCCGAACGCAAAGCCTAAGGTGAAAATACCCTTTGGTGTTTTGTAGTCGCCTTCGCAACTGTTCGCTGAAACGCCATTTCTACCGACTGCACCATATATTGTATTTCCGGCAAATTTTTCTGCTTCTTCCCATATCTGGTTTTCTTTTTCGAAAAAGTGTACTTCGCAACTGGAACCACTGGAAACGACTGTAATCAGCTGTGTCGATGCCTGTAAGTCCTCCAATGTGTAATCATAGCTGTCCAGAATATCCTGCAATAGTGGAGTGGCACTGTCCGTCACCGTGGTAGTCGTTGTCGTGGTGGTGGTTGTGGTCGTTGGCGCAGTTGTCTGTGTTGTCGTGGTAGTTGTGGCAGAAGTTGCCGGTTCTGTTGTGATGTCTTCCGTAAAATCTGCTTGTTCTGTGATCATTTCTGTTTCTCCTTTACTCTGTTGCCCATTTTCTTCCTGTGATGTGATTTCATTACAAGAAGACAGGAAAAGCAGCAGCGCAAGGGAAAGCAAAAATCCCAATCGTTTTTTCTGCATCCTTGCATCTTCTCCTTTCATGATGCGATTTGATAATCATGGGAAATTGTTCTGTCTCCCACTTATAATTATATTGAAAATATGCCGTTTTGTCAACTCTTTTTCGAAATTAAAAATGTAATTTATTGGAAATCCTATTCCAGTAACCTCTTAATTTCCTATAATTTC
>CAYNPC010000057.1:0-10186 GCA_964399025.1 uncultured Ruminococcus sp.
TCTGGAACAACGTCAAGGCAGGAAAGCTCGGTGTTTCGAAAATTGATACGTTTGATACGACAGAAGTAGAAGTCAGTGTAGCAGGCATTGTACGGGATTTCGATCCGGCGGATTATCTGGACAAGAAAGACATCCGTCATATGGAACGCTTTACCCAGTTCGCCGTTGCCTCTGCAAAGCAGGCACTGGCAGACTGCGGTTCGGATCTGAAGGATCTGGATCCGTATCGTTGCGGTGTCATTGTCGGCTGTGGCATTGGCGGTCTGGAAATGACCCAGAAGCAGCACAGCATCTATCTGGAAAAGGGACCGAACCGGATTTCCCCGTTCTTTGTGCCGATGATGATTTCCAATATGGCAGGTGGAGAAATCGCCATGAAGACCAACTTCCGTGGGGACAACTACTGTACCGTAACAGCTTGTGCTTCTGCCACACACGCCATTGGCGAAGCGTTCCGGAAAATCAAAGATGGCTATCTGGATGTTTGCCTCTGCGGCGGAACGGAATCCACCGTCAATGAATTTACCATCGGTGGATTCAAGACGATGAAGGCACTGACCAAGGAAAGCGATCCGGCAAAGGCTTCCATTCCGTTTGACCTGAACCGGAACGGATTTGTATTGGGCGAAGGTTGCGGCATCCTGCTGCTCGAAGAGTACGAACACGCTGTTGCAAGAGGCGCAGAGATTTACTGTGAACTGGCTGGCTACGGTGCAACTTGTGATGCATATCACATGACTTCTCCGTCACCGACAGGCGAAGCCGCTGCGAAGGCAATGGTCAACGCTTACACAGAAGCTGGCTTGCAGCCGTCTGATGTGACCTACATCAACGCACACGGCACTTCTACCGGTCTGAACGATAAGTACGAAACCAACGCCATCAAGATTGCGTTAGGAGAGGAAGCAGCCCGTGCTGTGAAGATCAACTCTACGAAGTCGATGACAGGGCATATGCTGGGTGGTACGGGTGCAGTAGAAGCCATTGTCACCGCACTGTCTGTCAAGGAAAACTTCCTGCATCAGACAATTGGCTATACCACACCGGATCCGGAATGTGATCTGGATTACTGTACAGAAGGTGCAGTGGAATGTGAAGTGAACGCTGCGCTTTCCAATTCGTTGGGCTTTGGCGGACACAATGCAACATTGTGTTTCAAGAAGTGCACGAACTAAGGAGAACAGAAGTATGAGCGAAAAATTTTATGTGGATCTGGAGACGATTCAGCAGTTGGCGGATATCGTGACGGAAAAAGATCTGGGCGAAATCACCATTGCGGACGGCACGAGAACCATTACGGTCAAAGGCAGAAAATGCGTGCCACAGCCGCCGATGGGATTTCCACCGATGGCGATGCCGGCAGGAGAGCCGGTTGCGGCACCGACCCCTGTAGAAGCTGCACCGGCGAAGCCGGCAGCACCGACGGGGAAGCTGGTCAAAGCACCGATTGTCGGGACGTTTTATGCAGCTGCTGCACCGGATCAGCCGCCGTTTGTCAAGGTGGGAGATACCATCCAGAAAGGCGATGTGCTGTTTATCATTGAATCCATGAAGCTGATGAATGAAGTGCAGAGCGAAATTTCCGGCGTAGTCAAGGAAATTCTGGTGGGCAATGGCGAAGCCGTTGAATACGACCAGCCGATTCTGCGTGTGGAATAAAGAAAGGAGCTGCTATGGCAGACGTATTATTGAATCAGGAACAGATCAAGGAAATCATTCCGCATCGGGATCCGTTCCTGCTGATTGACGAAGTTCTGGAAATGGAAGTCGGAACAAAAGTCAAGGCAAGAAAATATATCAAGGAAGACGATTTCTGGTTCAAGGGACATTTTCCGGGAAAGCCGGTCACACCGGGTGTTTTGATGATTGAAATGCTGGCACAGGCTGGTGCCGTCTGCATTCTGTCACAGCCGGAATTCAAGGGCAAGATTGCACTCTTTGGCGGTGTGAATAAGGCGAAATTCCGTCGGCAGGTCGTACCGGGTGATGTGCTGGATCTGGAAGTAGAGATCATCAGCCAGAGAGGGCCGGTTGGCATTGGCAAGGCGGTTGCCAGTGTAGACGGGAAGAAGGCAGTGAGCTGCGAAATCATGTTCGCAGTGGAACGGTAATGCGGTTTCAGAAGGTATTGATTGCCAACCGTGGAGAGATTGCAGTACGGATTATCCGTGCCTGTCGGGAGCAGAATCTCGGCTGTGTGAGTGTCTATTCTACGGCTGACAAAGAGGCATTGCATGTAAAATTTGCAGATCACGCTGTTTGTATTTGCCCGCCTGCTACAGCAGACAGCTATCTGCGGATGGATGCAATCATTGAGGCGTGCAGACAGACGGGCGCAACAGCCGTCCATCCGGGCTTTGGTTTTCTGTCGGAAAATGCGACGTTTGCCCGTCTCTGTCGGGAAAATGGCATCACCTTTATTGGACCTTCACCGGAATGCATCGCCATGTTGGGCGATAAGGCGAAGGCAAAGGAAACCATGAAAGCCGCTGGCGTACCAGTGATTCCAGGTTCTGAGGGGGCAGTGACTTCTTTGGAACAGGCGAAGACCGTGGCAAAAGAAATCGGCTATCCGGTTCTGGTCAAGGCATCTGCCGGCGGTGGCGGTCGTGGCATCCGGCGAGTGGACAGCGAAGAACAGCTGGAAGAACAGCTGCGCATTGCACAGGAAGAAGCCAAGAAGTTTTTCGGAGACGATACGGTCTATCTGGAAAAACTGATTATCGGACCGCATCACGTGGAAGTGCAGATTATCGCAGACGAACAGGGCAACACCGTTGCACTGGGCGAACGGGATTGCAGTATGCAGCGACGCAATCAGAAAGTGCTGGAGGAAAGCCCCAGCCCGCTGATGACACCGGAACTGCGGGCAGCCATGCAGAAAGCGGCTGTCGCAGCTGCAAAAGCGTGTGGCTATTGCAACGCTGGCACGATTGAATTTCTGGTTGACCATGAAAAGCACTTCTATTTTATGGAGATGAACACCCGGATTCAGGTGGAACATCCTGTGACAGAGTGGGTGACCGGCATTGATCTGGTGCAGACACAGCTGAAAATTGCACAGGGAGAACCGTTGCCGTTTACACAGGAAGACATTGTCCTGCAAGGACATGCCATTGAGTGTCGGATCAACGCAGAAAATCCGGATTATAATTTCCGTCCGTCTCCGGGTACGATACAGGCATTGCATCTGCCGGGCGGCATGGGCGTGCGGATTGACAGTGCGATTTATCAGGGCTATACCATTCCGCCGTATTATGACTCGATGATTGCAAAATTGATTGTCCATGCGCCGACCCGAAAGGAAGCCATTCAGAAAATGCGTTGGGCGTTGTCTGAGTTTCTGGTGGATGGCGTGGAGACCAATATTGATTTTCAGCTGCGTCTGTTGAAGACAGCGGCATTTGAAGAGGGGACGTATGACAATGCGTTCCTGATGAAATGGTTGGATGCAAAATAAGGAGAAACAGCTTTGCCGTCAGGCGGCTGAGCAGATGGTGGTAGAAAAATGTTAGATGATTTGTTCAAAACCGTAACCAAACGGTTTTACGGCGACGAGGGTGTCAGCGAACAGCCGACGTTCAAATGCCCACGCTGCCAGCATACCATTCCGCTGGTGAATTTTCAGGAGGCGGGAAAAGTTTGCACAAACTGTCGGTATCATGCACGGCTGACGGCAAAAGAACGCCTGCAAATCACAGCAGATGCAGATAGTTTTTTGGAATACGATGCAGAATTGCAGAGTCAGGATCCGCTTTCTTTTCCGGACTATGCGGAGAAAGTGGAACAGCTGCAAAAGAAAACAGGCTTACGGGAAGCCGTTCTGACTGGCGAATGCACAATCAAAGGTTCTCGTGTGGTCATCATCATTATGGATTCCCATTTTATGATGGCTTCTATGGGCAGTGCCGTGGGCGAAAAAATCACCCGTGCCTTTGAGCAGGCAACGGCAAAACAGCTGCCTGTGATTGCGTTTACCGCTTCTGGTGGCGCACGGATGCAGGAAGGCATTCTCTCTCTGATGCAGATGGCAAAGACCTCTGCGGCAGTGCAACGGCACAATGAAGCCGGACAGCTTTACATTACCGTATTGACCGACCCGACGACAGGTGGCGTGACCGCATCGTTTGCGTCGCTGGGAGATATCATTCTGGCAGAGCCAAAGACGTTGATTGGATTTGCCGGACGGCGTGTCATTGAGGGCACCATCAAGCAGCACCTGCCGAATGATTTCCAGCTGGCAGAGTTCCAGCTGTCACATGGTTTCGTTGACCAGATTGTCGAGCGGAACAAGCTGCGGCGTGCGCTGGCATCGCTGTTGCAGATGCACGGCTATCTGCCGGAAGCAACCGAAGAGGCTGAGGAGGTGCAGGCATAATGGCAGAGAGAACCGCATGGGAAAAACAACTGCTGGTACGGGACAAGAACCGTCCGACCATTCATGATTACCTGCCACGGATTTTTGAGGATTTCTTTGAATTGCATGGCGACCGTGCCTACGGTGACGATGGTGCGATTCTGGGCGGCATCGGGCGATTGCAAGGCGTGCCGGTGACCATTCTTGCAGAAGTCAAGGGGCGGAATCTGGAGGAAAACAAGCAGTCCAATTTTGCAATGCCACATCCGGAGGGCTATCGGAAAGCCCTGCGTCTGGCGAAACAGGCGGAGAAGTTCCATCGTCCGATTATCTGCTTTATTGACACGCCCGGTGCGTTCTGTGGCGTGGAAGCAGAAGAGCGTGGACAGGGGGAAGCGATTGCCCGCAATCTGGCAGAGTTCATGTCCCTGAAAACGCCGGTCGTTTCGGTTGTACTCGGCGAAGGCGGCAGCGGCGGTGCGTTGGCACTGGGTGTTTGCGATGATCTGGCAATGCTGGAAAACGCTTTGTATTCCGTGATTTCCCCTCGTGGTGCGGCATCCATTCTTTGGAAAGATGCCGGCAGAGAGCAGGAAGCTTGTGAAATTATGCGCATTACAGCGCAGGATTTGCTGGAATTCGGTGTGGCAGATGCCATCATTCCGGAACCTGCTGCGGGGGCACAGAGCGATTTAGACAAAATGTCCCAGAATATTAAGGAATATTTGGTGAAAACGATAGCGGCAAAATCCGCAAAAGATATTGACATTTTACAAAAAGAACGGTATACTAAGTTTAGAAAAATCGGCGTCTTTTCAGAACCATTACCGGCTGCGGCAGAATCGTCGCAGGAAACGGCAGCCGTACAAGAAAAAGAATGATAATTTTGGAGGAAAAAAACATGGCAACATTTGACAAGATCAAGGAAATGATCGTAGATCAGCTGGACGTAGAGGCTGACGAAGTAACACTGGATGCAAACATTCAGGAAGATCTGGGTGCAGATTCTCTGGACGTTGTAGATCTGGTTATGGCAATTGAAGACGAATTCGAAGTAAAGATCGAAGATGACGTTGTAGAGGGCATGAAGACTGTTGGTGACATCGTGAAGTTCCTCGACGGAGAAAAGGCTGAATAAGCCAGCAAATAGAAATGCACAGAAGCCGTATGTTGTTCGGAAACGAACGCCATGCGGCTTTTTTTCTCGCCCCTGTTCTAAGGCAGCCCCCGCTTACATAAAATAAAACCAGAACTTGCGGAGGTATTTTCTTATGAAATCAGACCCGATTGTGCCGTCTTCCGCCCATCACAACCTGATTCTGGAAGACAGAATGGCAATGAATCTCTCCGGTGTAACGGATGTGGATTGCTTTGACGAACGGATGATCCGCCTTTATACGCAGCTTGGCGAATTGACCATCAAGGGCAGAAATCTGCATATGGACACAGTTAGCGTAGAAACTGGCGATATGCGTGTGACAGGGGATATCTGGTCGCTGCAATACGGCGACAGAGATCGGAAAGGACCCCTCTCTGCCTTGGGGAAACTCTTCCGATGATGCAGATTCCAGAGACGTATTTTACCATACGAGAACAAACCACGCTCTTTTTCTGCGCCTGTCTGCTGGGCATCCCTGCCGGTTTGCTCTACGACGGATTCCGCTTTCTGCGGCTGCTATGGCGGTTTCCTGCGTGGTGTGTCGCTTTGCAGGATTTCTGCTTCTGTTTCTGCTGTGCAGTGATGCTGGCAGCGTTTACCGCTGGTGCTTGCCGTGGAGAATTTCGGATTTTTTACCTGTTTGGCTTGCTGCTGGGGCTTTTATTGTGGCAATTGCTGCTCGGAACCCCCTTGCTTGGCGTGTTACGCCGCATTGCAGAGCGAATTGCACGATTATGGCTGCCGATACAACAAAAATTTCAGCGTAATAAACAAATTCTGAAAAAAAGCAAAAAAAAACGCCGCTTGCACTTGATTGCAGGTCGTCATTTGTTGTATAATAAAAGAAAACAAATTCAGGAAGTGAACGAGAATGGCAGGTGCAAGCAAGCAGAAGCGTCTGCAACAGCGCAAACGAAAGCGCATACCAAACGACGCTGTACAGTACGATCAACCGGAAATCGCAAACGAAAATCCAAAAGGTCGGTTTCTGTTTAAGCTGCTCATTCGTGTCACCGTCATACTTGCGTTGATCGGTTGTACCGCAAGTATTATTTCGTTGCAATCTACCATTGCAGAACGAAAAGCGGAACTGGAAACGCTCCGCAGTCAGACGGAAACCTATGAAGCAGAAAACGAGGATCTGGAACGGGTTCTGAACAGCGGTGATGTTGATACGTATATGGAACGGCTCGCACGAGAAGAATATGGCTATGCTTATCCGGATGAGTATCGTTTTTATGACACATCCAGAAATTAACATGCACTGCGCAATCGCAGAGAAATTTTAAGAGCAGGGGGACTTTAGCGTTACATGCAATTAGAAATCGGAACGATCTATCAGGGTACCGTGAAACGGATTACCAACTACGGCGCATTTGTTGCCATCCAGCCGGATGCTGCCGCACAAGAGACATTGACCGGAATGGTGCACATCTCGGAGGTTTCAAACCGCTTTGTGCACGACATTCATGAGTTTGTGCAAGAGGGGCAGGCAGTTCGTGTCAAGGTCATCGGCATCCATGACAACAAAATCAGCCTTTCTATGAAACAGACAGAGCAGCAGCAACAGCAGGCAGCACCGCAGGGACAGCAGAGACAGGGCAGAGCATCGCAGCCGTATGACCGGAACAATAACAACAATGGCAATAACAACGGCAATGGCAATGCACAGCAGCAGCGTCCACAGAGACGGGAACGCCCGAATGTGTGGCAGCCGAAGCCAAAGCCGCCGATGTCCGAGCTTTCCTTTGAGGATATGCTCAGCCAGTTCAAGCAGAACAGCGAAGAACGGATTTGTGACATCAAGCGGAACACGGAGCGGAAAAACCGCACCAGAAGAAAGTAACAAAAAAACCGTTGCGGATTTGGATTTTTCCGCAACGGTCTTTTCTTTTTCAGAGTTTGGGAGTTTTGGGAAACGATTGGTTGTGGATTACGCCGTCTGGGCTTTCCGCAGCCGGAAGACACGTTCGTAAGCCGTCAGTGCAATCGGCAGCAGAATAAACAGCAGTGGCAGGTCAATCCCCAGCTCAATCACGTTCTTGGCAGTACGGGCAATGATCGCTGTACCGTATGCCTCTTCCGGAATGAAGCCGTAGTGCAGATTCAACTTGGTGTTGATCAGCAGATTGATTACGACAACGTCCAGCAGCCGTGCGACAATGGCACGGAGAAACAGTGTGATGTCCCATTCCTTTCCGGTTTCGTTGTTCCGGAACTGGATGCTGTGACCGTTCATCTTATAGTACAGACACAGCCCATAAATCAGCCCCTGCAAGCCACCAACCAGCACATACGCCGGCAGGAAGCCACCGGAAGGGTGAACCAGATAGCCGACAATGTCGCAGGCAAAGCCCGCAGCCAGCCCCATACAAGGACCGAACAACATACCAATGACCGCAATGGCAAGGAACGCAAAGTTCAGCTTGACGAATTGCAGGTCGATGGAAAATGCCTCAATCATCATGGAGACGGCAATAAACAACGCCGTCACAGTCAGACTCCGCAATTTGGTAAATTCCTTTGCGGATGTGGTAAAACAAGAGAAAAAGCCTTTCATGAAAGATACCTCCTAAAAATAATGCCTTGTGCATATAAGGAGCTTCCATGGAAGGCTTCTTAGATGCAGTCAGCGGGTGCGAAAACGATACCGCAAGCAAAGCTTTTCGTTCTGGCAGCAACTCCCCGTCTGCCGGACACTTAACGCATCGTTTTCTACTCTGAAAATGCAATCTATAGAAATAAATCGCTTACTTTGTAATCAAGCGAACCCGGATCACGCCATCAATGGCACGGATCTGGTCGAGAATGTCTTCGGTTACGGTTTCCGGAATGTCCAGCATGGTGTATGCGTAGGATTTCCGGCTGGCGTTGACCATATTCTCAATGTTGACACCGGCGTTTCCAGCGACAGCGGTCACGGAAGCAATCATAGCCGGTACATTCTGGTGCAGGATGCAAACCTTGTTGCCGGTTGCGTTCATCTCTGCATTTGGCAGATTGACGCTGTTGCGGATATTACCGGTTTCCAGATAAGCAATCAGCTCATCCGCTGCCATGCTGGCACAGTTTTCTTCGCTCTCCGGTGTCGAAGCACCCAGATGCGGTGTTGCAACGATGCCTTCTGCGTGGCAGGTCTTTTCGTTCGGGAAGTCGGTGCAATAGCAGCTGACCTTGCCAGAAGCGAGCGCAGCCAACATATCATCATCGTTGACCAGTTCGCCACGTGCGTAGTTCAGAACCCGCACGCCGTCCTTCATCTTGGCGATGGTTTCTGCATTGATCATGCCCTTGGTGTCGTTGTTGTACGGCACGTGAATGGTCAGGTAATCCGCAGCGGCATAAACGCCATCTGCATCCTTGACAATTTTAACGGACGGATTCAGACGCAGTGCAGCTCCAACAGACAGGAACGGGTCTGTACCAACGACCTGCATACCCAGTGCAATGGCAGCGTTGGCAACCAGTGCGCCGATGGCACCCAGACCAATGATACCGAGTGTCTTGCCCTTCAGCTCCGGACCAGCGAACTGGCTCTTGCCTTTTTCTACGAGCTTTCCGATGTTCTCTTCGTGTTCCAGAGACTGTGCCCATGCAATTGCCTTCGGAATCTTTCTGGAAGAGAGCAGCAGACCGGTCAGCACCAATTCCTTTACGGCGTTGGCGTTAGCACCCGGTGTATTGAAAACACAGATGCCTTCTTCTGCGCAGCGGTCAACGGGGATGTTGTTGACACCGGCACCGGCTCTTGCGATGGCAAGCAGGTTGTCGCCGAATGTCATGTCGTGCATAGCTGCACTTCTGACCATGATGGCATCCGGATTTTCAGCGGTGTCTGTAATGGTATACTGATTGGCATCGAACCGCTTGGTGCCAACCGTGGAAATTTTGTTGAGTGTTTGAATGGTATACATGATGATTTGTCCTTTCCCTGTGTTGCTCAGGCGTTTTCTGCTTCAAACTTCTTCATGAATGCAACCAGTGCTTCTACACCGGCAATCGGCATTGCATTGTAGATAGAAGCACGCATACCGCCAACGGTACGGTGACCCTTGAGGTTCTCCAGACCAGCTGCCTTGGCTTCTGCTACGAACTTGGCATCCAGATCCTTGTCACCGGTTACGAACGGTACGTTCATGAGAGAACGGTCTTCCTTGCGGACAGTGCCCTTGAAGAGCTTGCTCTGATCCAGATAGTTGTACAGGATGGCAGCCTTTTCTTCGTTGTGCTTCTTCATAGCTTCCAGACCGCCCATTTTCTTCAGCCACTTGAATACCTTGCCGCAGATGTAGATACCATATGCCGGCGGCGTATTGTACAGGGAATTGTTGTCAGCCTGTGTCTTCCACTTGAGCATGGTCGGTGTATTTTCAATCGGGGTTTCTTCCGGAATCAGATCTTCCCGAATGATCATGATGACAACGCCTGCCGGTCCGATGTTCTTCTGCACGCCGCCCCAGATGACACCATACTTGGAAACGTCAACCGGTTCGCTCAGGAAGCAAGAAGAAACGTCTGCCACCAGTGGCTTGCCCTTGGTATTCGGCAGGGTCTTGTATTTGGTACCATAGATGGTATTGTTTTCGCAGATGTATACATAATCTGCATCCGGGCTGATCGGCAGATCGGCGCAATCCGGAATATAGGAGAATGTCTCATCCTCGGAAGAG
>CAYNPC010000058.1:0-10163 GCA_964399025.1 uncultured Ruminococcus sp.
TAATAAAAATTGCCGAAAAACCGGCAATTTGCTCTGTGACAACGTTATCTAATTTTCTTGTTTTTGTTTTGAGATTGTTCGGATTATCTTGAGAATGGAGCTGTTATTGTAATCTTCTGATGAGAAATCAAAGAGAATCAATCTGGTAGTGACAACGTTATCATATTTTCATATTGACGATGCATACATACTGAAAGTATAATAAAAAGCATGGTCAAAAACATTGTGAATTGCAATGAAAAAAACCAAAAAACTTCAGGAGGAATAAGCATGGCTAAGATTTATCAAGGCACAACAGGACTCATTGGCAATACACCATTGGTAGAAGTTGTCAACATTGAGAAGAACGAGGAATTACAGGCAAAGGTGCTTGTAAAGCTGGAATATCTGAATCCAGCAGGCAGCGTGAAGGACAGAATCGCAAAGTCTATGATTGAAGATGCAGAGGCAAAGGGCTTTTTGAAAAAAGGCAGTGTGATTATCGAGCCGACTTCGGGTAACACCGGAATTGGTCTTGCGGCAATTGCGGCGGCTAAGGGATACAGAGTGATCCTCACCATGCCGGAAACAATGAGCATTGAACGCAGAAATATCCTCAAGGCATACGGTGCAGAAATCGTATTGACGGATGGTGTAAAGGGGATGAAGGGCGCAATTGAAAAGGCAGAAGAACTCGGAAAAGAAAATGAAAACAGCTTTATTCCGGGACAGTTCGAAAATCCGTCCAATCCGGAAGCACACAGAAAGACAACTGGTCCAGAAATCTGGAATGACACAGATGGCAAGGTTGATATTTTTGTAGCAGGTGTTGGTACAGGCGGTACAGTGACAGGCGTAGGGGAGTATCTGAAATCGAAAAATCCGGACGTAGAAATTGTGGCAGTAGAACCGAAAGACTCTCCGGTACTTTCCGAAGGAAAAGCAGGCCCACATAAAATTCAGGGCATCGGTGCAGGCTTTATTCCGGATACACTGAATACAGGCATTTACGATAAGGTTATCACCGTTTCTAACGAACATGCTTTTGCAACTGCCAAGCTGATTGCAAAGAGCGAAGGGGTACTGGTCGGAATTTCCTCTGGTGCCGCACTGTATGCAGCACTGAAACTTGCAAAAAAAGCAGAAAACAAGGGCAAAACCATTGTTGCACTGCTTCCTGACAGCGGCGACCGATACTATTCCACTACGCTGTTTGCAGAATGATTGGGAATAGGAATTTTGGAGGAAATTCAGATGTTAAAAGAACATGAAAGCGTGACAGCTAAGCTTTGCGCATTCATCCGGGCATGGCATTCTGTTAGAGTCGGAAATCCTATTTTTGATGATTATCTTGCTTACGACATCATTGGAAAAGAAGAATATGAGAAGATGTACCGTTTTGTGCAGCAGGGCTTCGGTGCGGGACAATCTTTTTCACCGGAAGATACAGAAGCACTGATTCAGGAATATCTTGCGCCGATTCCGCTTTCGAGGATTCATTTTACAGAAAGTCGTCTCCGTCAATTTTCAGAAGAAAATGAAACGGTTCAGTATGTTATTTGTGGAGCAGGTTCGGACACCTTTTCTTTCCGGAACAAGCATGCAAATATTCAGATATTTGAGCTGGATCATCCGGATACACAGCGGTGCAAACTGGAGAAAATCAAAGCACTGCATTGGGCTATGCCAGAGAATGTTCGGTTTGTGCCGGTGGACTTTGAAACAGAATCTATGGCTGAGAAATTGCTGGCAAGTGGATTTGATCCTAATGTGAAAACCTTTTTCAGCATTCTCGGCGTGTCATATTACTTGACGTTGCCAGTGTTTACAGAAACCCTGAAACAAATTGCAGAGCTTTCTACAAACGGAAGTGTTTTGGTATTTGACTATCCGCAGAAAAGCGGCAATTTTCCACCTCGTGTAGAACGGCTCAGAAAAATTACGGAACAATTGGGCGAAACGATGGAAAGCGGCTTTGATTACGGTGAAATTTCACGGGCATTGTATGCGCTGGGCTTCCAGATTGACACTTATTTTCCACCAGAAAAGGTGCAAGCGTATTATTTCGATCAGCGAAGCGACAATTTGAGGGCATTTGAAAATGTAACGCTGTTGTCAGCGACTTATACAGGAGGATATGACTATGAATAAAATTGCAAGTTTTACAGTCAATCACGATACGCTTGTGCCAGGAATTTATATTTCCAGAATAGATGGTGATGCGATTACTTACGATCTGCGTATGAAAAAGCCCAATCAAGGTGATTATATTACGCCGAAATCGCTGCATACCATAGAGCATCTGTTGGCAACTTACGTTCGAAATTCAGTATTTTCAGATGGTGTGATTTATGCAGGCCCGATGGGATGTCGAACCGGATTTTATTTGATTCTTCGGGACGATATTTCGAAAAATAATGTCTTGGAGCTTGTCCGGAATGCGTTTGCGTTTATTGCAGATTTCAGTGGAGAAATTCCTGGCAGCAAACAGCAGGAATGCGGAAATTATCTGGAACATGACCTTGCGCAAGCAAAGAAAGATGCACGGGAATATGGTGCGGTATTGGATCAGATTACCGTTGCCGATTTTAATTATAGATAAGGAGTCAGAATTATGAGTGCGTACAAAAACATCAACACCGCATTGATTCACGGTGGCATTTCCATTGATGAACACACCGGCGCAGTGAATATTCCGATTTATCAGACATCCACTTACAAACAGGATGGGTTGGGAAAAATGCGTGGATATGAATACACGAGAACAGGCAATCCCACCAGAGAAGCACTGGAAGCTCTGATTGCAGAATTAGAAGGCGGCTATGCTGGATTTGCTTTTGCGTCAGGAATGGCAGCAACAACTGCTGTGCTGAGTTTGCTGCACGCTGGTGACAGAGTGCTGATCTCCAGCAATGTATATGGCGGAACATTTCGTGTATTGGACAAAGTGTTTGATCATTTTGATATCCATTATACCATTTCTGACACGGAGCATCCGGAAGCTTTTGAATGTGAAATTACAGACGATGTCAAGGCTGTTTTTCTCGAAAGTCCGGCAAATCCGTTGATGACAGTGACGGATATCAAAGCCATTGCAGAAATTGCACATCGTCACAATTTGCTTGTCATTGTGGACAATACGTTCATGACCCCTTATTTACAGCAGCCGATTTCTCTGGGCGCAGATATTGTCGTTCATAGTGCAACAAAGTATCTCGGCGGTCACAGTGATGTGGTAGCTGGTCTTGCTGTTGTAAAGACAAAAGAACTTGCACAGAAGATTGCTTTTATCCAGAATTCTACTGGTGGCGTTCTTCCGCCTTTTGACTCTTTTCTGTTAATTCGTGGCATCAAAACGCTTGGTGTCAGAATGGACAGACATACTGCCAATGCAGAGAAAGCAGCAAAGTATCTGTCAGAACACAGAGCAGTGAAGCGTGTGTATTATCCGGGACTGGAAAGCGACAAGGGATATAAAACCAATCGAATGCAGGCGAAAAATGGTGGTGCGATGATTTCTTTTGAGTTGAAAGAAAACTATGATATTCGCACATTTTTTGAAAGCCTGAAGCTTGTTACACTGGCGGAAAGCCTTGGTGGGGTGGAGTCTCTCGTATGTCATCCATCAACCATGACACACGCTTCCATTCCGGAGGAAATTCGCAAAAAGATCGGTATTACAGATGGTCTGATTCGCCTTTCTGTTGGAATCGAAGAGATTCAGGATATTCTGAATGATTTGGATCAGGCAATTGAGAAAAGTAAGGTGAAGTAATATGTTTTATTACGATTCCATGCAGGACTTGATTGGCAATACACCATTGGTCAATTTGCATCATATGACCCCCAATCCCGATATTCATATTTTTGCGAAACTGGAGCTTGCCAATCCCTCCGGTAGCGTGAAAGATCGAACAGGAAAATATATGATTGCGGATGCAGAAAAGAAAGGCATCCTGAAACCGGGGAGTACGATTGTTGCAGCAACAGCTGGCAATACCGGTCTTGGGATTGCCTTTGCCGCACTGAATAAGGGCTATCGTATCATATTTGTTGTGCCGACAAAATTTTCTGCTGAGAAGCAAGCTTTGATGCGTGCGCTGGGTGCAGAGATTGTCAATACCCCTCGGGAAGAGGGGATGCTTGGTGCCAGCAGAAAAGCAGCAGAAATCATGCATGAAATTTCCGGCTCCGTTACGCTGGATCAATTCAGTAATATGACCAATCCGCTTGCCCATTATGAGACGACCGGAAGGGAAATCTATGAGGCATTGGATGGGCAGATAGATTATGTCGTTGCAGGCGCAGGAAGTGGCGGTACATATTCCGGCATTCTTCGTTATCTGAAAGAACGAAACTCTGCAATCAAAGGGATTCTGGCGGATCCGATTGGTTCTACAATGGGCGGTGGCGAACACGGAGATTATAATATCGAAGGCATTGGAAATGATTTCATTGCCGATACTATGGATATGCAATTGGTAGACGATGTGATCAAGGTGTCAGATCAGGAAGCGTTTGCGCAATCCCGACTGCTTGCCAAGAAAGAAGGCATTTTTGCCGGCTCTTCTTCCGGTGCAGCGATGGCAGCTGTTCTGAAGCTGACGGAAAACATAAGCAGCGGAAATATCGTAACCGTTTTTCCGGATCGAGGAGATCGGTATTTCAGCATAGGGTTGTTTTGAAGTAACACCATAAAATGAAGAAGGAAAACGTATGACATTACAACAAATTTATTATGCGTTGACGATTTCGGAAAGTGGCTCGATGAACAGGGCGGCTGAGAAACTATACATTTCCCAGCCGTCTCTTACCAGTGCCATTAAAGAATTGGAACGTGAAGTTGGAATTCCCATTTTTAATCGTACCAATAAAGGCGTTTTTCCAACGAGCGAGGGCGAAGATTTTTTGCGCTACGCACGTCACCTGTATCAGCAGTACGAGGTGATTCTGGAAAAATACGAAAAGAAAGAGAATATCAAGCGCAAATTTGGCGTTTCCACCCAGCACTATTCTTTTGCAGTAAAAGGGTTTGTTGAAATGGTAAAACGATTTGATACATCGTTGTTTGATTTCGCAATCCGAGAAACACAAACTCGTGAAGTGATACAGGATGTCGGAACGTTGCGGAGTGAAGTCGGGATTCTCTATATCAGCAATTTTAATCGTAAGGCGATTTTTAAACTGCTGAACGAACGAAATCTGGAATTTCATAAGCTGATTGCTTGTCGTGCTTATGTGTACCTGTGGAAGAATCATCCGCTTGCGAAAGAATCTTCTATTTGTCTGGAACAGTTAGCGCCGTATCCATGTCTGTCATTTGAGCAGGGTGAGCAAAGTTCCTTCTATTTTGCAGAAGAAATTCTGAGCGAAAAAGAATATCCTCGTACCATTCAGACGTGTGATCGTGCTACGATGTTAAATCTCATGATTGGCTTGAATGGCTATACCTTGTGCTCAGGGATTATTTCAGAAGATCTGAATGGGTCAGACTATGTAGTAGTACCGTTTCAAGAAGATGAGGTGAACCAGAACAGCATCATGGAAATTGGCTACATTACAAAGAAGAACACCATTCTTACGCAGGTTGGAGCGTGCTACATTGAAGAATTGCAGAAATGTTTGCGCAACATTCAGGAGGTAAATCGTGATGGTGATAAGCCTGTGCAGAGGAGGTATGCCAGTAGAACAAAAATGAGAACAAGAAACCATATTTATCATGTGATGTCTTCCCCCACTTAAAAGTGGGGGATTTCTTTTTGTATGATATATTATTTTGGATATAATTTTTCTATAACTGTATATAGAAATTCGGGATTAGACAAATAAAAAACGAGATGATATAATAAAAACATGGAAAGCATATTCCAAATGCTTTTAAGGAGGTGGGACGTTCTGAAGCGACCCAGAAAGCGTAGACGAATCGCAATTGTTTTTGCCGTACTGCTGCTGATGTCTTTGACAGCCTGTTGTCATATGCGCAATCAATCAGCAGAATCGACAGAATCGGACAGCGATTCTCTACCGTCTGTAGTGGATTGCTGCGAAGATTAGTATGCAGCAATGCGAGCAGTTACAAAAAATCGAATCACGAGGATTCGAAAAACAATGAGAGAAAGAAGTGTATACGGTATGGGAAAGAAAATTCGGTACAAGAAGGGTGAAAAGGTTGCAGCTGTTTTTGTTTCCGCTGCATTGCTGGCGGCATGTCTGACAGCATGTGGAGACGACAGTAGCAGCAGTACGACCAGTCAAGCAACAGAAAGCAGTCAAGCAGCCGAGAACAGCGAGTCATCAGCCGCTGAAACCCAAACAGCAGAGCTGACAGATTTCAGCATCGGTTATCTGCCTTCTACAGGACATCTGTTGTACTTTGTTGCAAAGGAAGAGGGCTTCTTTGAAAAGGAAGGTCTGAATGTAACATTGAAGCTTTTTGACAGCAATAATAACATGCTGAGTTCTTTTGAGGCAGGACAGATTGATGCAGGTGCCATCGGTGCATCAGAAGTCGTTTCTTATGTCAATCAAGGATACGATGTGACCGAAATTGGCGGTATTATGACAGAAGGTCATGCGCTGCTGGTAAAGAAGGAAGTTGTAGAAGGGGTAGATCCTTCCGATTACAGTCTGGATCTGCTGCGTGGAAAACGGATTGCAGTTGTACCACTTGGAACACAGGATATCGTCTGGAGAACGGGATTTGAAAATGCTGGCATCCATGTCGGAACAGATGTAGAGTTTGTAGATGTAGATAGCGGTACAGCAGCCTACGCTGCACTGAGCAATGATGATATTGACGGTGCACTGGTATTCACGCCGTTCCGAGCATTGGGCGAAAATGACGGCTATGTCATTTTTGACTACTCTGGCGAAATTGAAGGATTTGAAAACCATCCTTGCTGCCGAAATCTGGTAGAAACAGAAAAGTTGAATGCCAATCCGGATCTCTATGTTCGCTACCTGAAAGCACTGATTGAAGCATATAAGTTCTATCAGGAAAACGAGGACGAAACTGTTGCTGACATTGTAAAATACGTAGATGTAGATGCAGATATTATCAAGCAGGAGACGTATGGAGAACACATCAGTTCTTATCCGGATCCGGATAAGAAATCTTTGATTGCATGGAAAGATGCAATGGTAAATCTGGGCTATTTTGATGATTTTGATCTGGAATCTCATATCAATACCGATCTCTACAAAACGGCACTGGATGCAGTGATTGAAGAAAATCCTGACGATGCAGATTTTTATGAAGCAATGGTTTCTCATTACGAGGAATATGATACATAAGATTTGTGCGTATAGAGATTGGCACAGAGAGTAGAGGTGGGAACGTGAGTAAAATTGAGATAAAGAATATTTCCATGGATTACGTGGAAAAAAACAGCCGGTTTACTGCATTGAAAGATGTTTCATTCAGTATCGAGAAGGGGGAATTTGTAAGTATTCTCGGTTCCAGTGGCTGTGGGAAAAGTACACTTTTGAGCATTTTGGATGGACTTCGGAAGCCCATCCAAGGTGATGTTTATATTGACGGTAAAAAGGTCGTCGGACCCAGAAAAGACAGAGGGGTTGTATTTCAGAACTATTCGCTTTTTCCTTGGATGACTGCCAGAAAGAATGTAATATATGGCATTGATCAGACGGAAAAATCGCTCTCACGAAAAGAGAGAGTCGAAAAGGCAGATGCATTTTTGGAAAAAGTGCAGTTGGCGGAATACAAAAATAAATTTCCATTGCAGCTTTCTGGTGGACAGCAACAACGAGTTGCCATTGCAAGAGCACTTGCCATGAATACGGAAATTCTGCTGATGGATGAACCGTTTGGTGCATTGGATCCGAAAACAAGAGTTTCTCTGCAAAAGTTGCTGTTGTCTCTATGGAGAAATGACGGCGACAATAAAAAGACCGTTGTATTTGTTACGCATGATGTCGATGAGGCAATTTATCTGTCGGACCGGATTGTTGTAATGCACCCCAATCCGGGACGTGTTTATAAAGATGTAACCGTTCCGTTTGTTCGACCGAGAGATCGGGACACACTGATTTTGACAAAAGAATATCAGGCATTGCGTCAAGAAGTTGTCTCCTTGTTCGATCAACAACAAGAGGAGGCGGTTTGATGACGTGGAAAAAACGTTTTCTGCGCATACCACACATTTGGTTTCTCTTGTTTCTCTTAGCGCAATTGCTTCCCAATGCAGTAGAAGGAGAATATGATGCGATATATGCCATCGTAGTGGCTGCGGCTTTGGAAGTACTGTTCTTGCTGATCAGCATTTTCAGCAAGAAAGAGACCAGCATCACAGAAGCTGGAAAACTGATTGGTGTCGTTGAAATTCTTCTTATTGCATGGTTGCTGTTCGGACAAAAATGGAATTTGCTGAATGAAAGAATGTTTCCACCGCCGGGAATTGTCTTTCATCAATTTGCAGAAGATGCGCTACCGCTTTTGTCGGCAATTGGTGTCTCTATGAAATCCATCTTGATTGGATTTGTTTTGGCAATTGTCACGGCTGTTCCCATTGGCTTGATTCTTGGATGGTTCCGGCAGGTGCGCTCGACTGCCTCTTATGTGGTTCGATTTGTGAGTGCGATTCCGCCGATTGTTTATATTCCATACGCCATTGCGCTTTTGCCAACCATAAGCGCAGCCAGAATCTTTATTATCTTTATAGCAGCTTATTGGCCGATTCTCTCCGGCACGATGACAGGCGTTATGAGTATTGAACGTGGCACACTGGATTCTGCAAAAGCATTGAATGTCAACACATTTTCTTTGCTGACACATGTTATATTTCCCGGCGCATTGCCCTATATTTTCAATGGTGCCAATCAAGGAATCGGCATTTCATTTATTCTTCTGACATCGGCTGAGATGATTGCAGCGGATTCAACCAATCCCGGCTTGGGATTTTATATCTGGAACTATTCTAACTTTGCAAATTATAAACGTGTGATTCCGGCAATTCTGTGCCTCGGCACGGTAATTTGTCTGATTTCATTCCTCATAAAAAAGATACAGGATCATCTGTTACGTTGGAAGCCCTGACACTTTTGAGATAGAAATGGAGATTACGTATTGTAGTCTCCATTTTTGATGCCTGCAACAATATATTTTTTCTATAGCTACATATAGAAATTCGGGATTAGACAAGTAGAAAATGCAGTGATATAATAAGAAACATAGAAAACACATAGAGATTCCGTGGGAATTTCGTGCTTTCTGTGAAAAAGAAAAATTACAATTTTGGGAGGAAGAAAAAATGGCTGACAAGAAATATCGTTTTGAAACATTACAACTTCATGTAGGACAGGAACAGGCTGATCCGGCAACAGATGCGAGAGCCGTTCCAATTTATGCAACGACATCGTACGTGTTCCACAACTCTCAGCACGCCGCTGACCGTTTTGGGTTGCGTGATGCCGGCAATATTTACGGCAGACTGACCAACTCCACGCAGGACGTTTTTGAAAAGCGGGTTGCTGCGCTGGAAGGTGGCGTGGCTGCTTTGGCATTGGCATCCGGTGCAGCAGCAGTTTCCTATACCATTCAGGCTTTGGCAGAGCAGGGCGAAAACATCGTTTCGGCAAAGACCATTTACGGTGGTACTTACAATCTGCTTGCACACACGCTTCCGCATTATGGCATTACCACCACTTTTGTGGATCCGTATGAAGATGGTGCATTTGAAAATGCAATCAATGATAAGACCAAAGCCATTTTCATTGAAACGCTTGGCAATCCGAACTCCAATGTAATTGACATTGAAGCCGTTGCAAAGATTGCACATGCACATGGCATTCCGCTTGTTGTAGACAGCACATTTGCAACTCCGTATTTGGTTCGGCCTTTGGAATATGGTGCCGATATTGTTGTACATAGTGCAACCAAGTTCATTGGTGGACACGGAACTGCAATTGGTGGTGTCATCGTAGATGGTGGCAAGTTCGACTGGAAGGCATCCGGAAAGTATCCGTGGATTTCTGAGCCGAATCCGTCTTATCATGGTATCAGCTTCTCAGAAGCAGTTGGTGCAGCTGCATTTGCAACCTATATTCGTGCCATTCTGCTTCGTGATACCGGTGCAACACTTTCTCCGTTCCACGCATTCTTGTTCTTGCAGGGTCTGGAAACATTGTCGCTGCGTGTAGAACGGCACGTTGAAAATGCGCTGAAG
>CAYNPC010000059.1:0-10097 GCA_964399025.1 uncultured Ruminococcus sp.
TCCGTGTTGAAGAGAGAGACAATCGGCGCATTGAAAAAATACAGAATGCCATAAAGCAGAATTGCAAATAGCAGAGCCGTCAGCAACGTCATACGCAGGAGCTGCCGCAGTGGTTTTTGTTCGCCCTTGCCATAATGATGACTGAGCAGCGGTTGCACACCTTGCGCAATGCCTGTAAACAGACAGGAAGCGACCATTGCAATATTTGCAAGAATCCCATACGCAGCCACACCCGTATTGCCAGCTTCTTTCAGAATCACGAGATTGAAACAGAACATCACAATACCAGATGCCATTTCTGTAATCCATTCCGAAGCACCCAGCAGAAAAACAGACTTGAAAAAAGAAATCTGAATGTGATGGATGCGGAACCGCAGTTGACAAGACGGCGTGCGGAGATAGAACAGCTGCATTCCAATGCCCACCAACGGTGCACAAGCCGTTGCCAATACCGCACCAAGCATTCCCATATGCAGTGGAAAGATGAAAAGATAATCCAGAACGATATTGCAAAATGTTCCGATCATCGTGGCTGCCATCGCCCGATTGGGTGCGCCGTCATTCCGTACAAAAGCGGTCAGCAGCTGATTGTATAAGAACAATGGTGCAAAACAAAATAGCGGTCGCAGATAAGTAACCATCATATCGTGTGTTTCTGCATTGCTGCCCAGTAAATGACTGATGGGAGAAGCAGCGAATAACCCCAGCGATACAAACAAAGCACTGGCTATCCCTGCCAGCAAACATGCGTGAAAGAAAATTTGTTCACCGTTTTTCGATGCGCCTCTTGCCTTGAAAATGGCGTACTTGGTCGCACCACCAATGCCAATCATCAGACCCGTGGCGTTGATGAGTGTAAATGCCGGCAGCACCAGATTCAAAGCAGTCAGTCCAACTTCCCCGATGCCGTTTGCAATGAAAAAAGTATCTGCTAAAATATAGCAGGATGTCCCCAACATCGCAAGCATATTCAGACTGACATAGTGAAAAAATGCGGACAGTGTAGAACGTGGTTTTGCAGATTGTGATATCATAGCGTTTCTCCTTTTGTTTTTCCTATGTTCAATATACCATGTTTTTCACAATTCGTCAATCCTTTTTCGTCCTGTAAAAATTGCAGCGGAACGCTTGACAATTCCGCAGGAACATGGTATAATAACATTCTGAAATTGAAAATCAATTTCAAATTGAGAGGAAAGGGAATCAATATGCACTGGAAAAAAATCATCAGTTGTCTTTTATGTGGTGTGCTGCTCTGTGGCTGTACGCCGAAAACGCAGACAGCCAACAAGCAGACAGGAACATTACAATTGGTCACAACACTATTTTGCTATTACGATTTTGCTCGTGCCGTGTTGCAGGATACAGATACGATTTCGATTCAATTGCTGCTTTCACCGGGGATGGACAGTCATTCTTTCGAGCCTGCCCCGTCTGATATTCTTGCCATCCAGAACGCTGATATTTTTATCTACAATGGTGGCGATATGGAAAGTTGGGTGACAAAAGTACTGGATGCCGATGAGCAGGCGCATCCGGATCGGGTTTTGCGTTGCATGATGAACTTTGCCCCGCTGCTGGAAGAAGTAGAAGTAGAGGGTGGCGAAGCAGATCACGATCACGATCACGATGATGGCGAAAGTGATGTGGAATATGACGAGCACATCTGGACTTCTCCGGTCATCGCAGAAGATTTGCTCTCTGTTGTTTGTGATGCCATTTGTGAAGCAGACCCTGCCAATACGGAAACGTATCGTCGCAATGCGGATGCTTATGCGGCAGAAATCGAGTCGGTCAACCAGTCGTTTCAGACGCTTTTTTCTCAGCAAGATGATCCGATTCTATTGTTTGGCGACAAATTCCCTATGCAATATTTTGCCAACACATATGGCTTGCACTGCTATGCTGCATTTTCCGGTTGCAGTTCTGACACCGAACCCAGTGTTGCAACGATTTCCAACTTGATTGACTTGATGAAAGAAAACCATCTGTCAAAAGTATATTATTTTGAAGTGAGCAGTCCGGCAGTTGCAAACGTCATCGCAGAGGAAACGGGTGCGACAGCGACGGTGCTGCAATCCTGTCATGCGATTACACAAGAAGATTTCGACAATGGCGAAACATACGTCAGCTTGATGCAACGCAATCTGGAAGCGTTGCAGGAGAAATAGAAAAGGAGTACCCATATGGAAGCACCTGCATTGCAGTTTTCCCATGTAACATTGGGATATGAAAATATTGTCACGACCGTTGATCTGAACCTGACCATACCGGCAGGAGATTATCTCTGTATCATCGGAGAAAACGGTTCGGGCAAGAGTACTTTTGTAAAAGGAATGCTTGGATTGATTCGACCGCTGAAGGGGGAAATCACATTCACAGGCAGTTGGAAACGCAGTGATATCGGCTACTTGCCACAGCAGACACCGGCGCAACGGGACTTTCCGGCAAGTGTACGGGAAATTGTGCGGTCTGGTTTTCTGAATCAGATGCATCACCGTCCGTTTTACACGCAGGCAGAAAAAGCGGATGCACAGAAGGCGATGGAGAAACTGGGCATTCTCAATTTGCAGCGGCGTTGTTATCGGGAACTTTCCGGCGGACAGCAGCAGCGTGTTTTGTTGGCGAGGGCACTTTGTGCCGCACAGAAATTATTGATTCTGGACGAACCAACAACAGGACTGGATCCATCCGCAGCAGAAGAATGTTATCAGGTTTTGCAGACGCTGAATCTGACAGAACAGATTGCCATTGTTATGGTGACACACGATGTGGAGCGAGCAACGCATTATGCGAAGCACATTTTACGTCTGGGGCAGAGAACATATACCTACGGCACGGCGGCATCCTGCCGGAACCGATAAAAATGGAGGAAAAATAGATGAGTATCATAGCAGATATGCTTTCATTTGCATTTATTCGGCGTGCGTTGCTGGTTGGGATATTTGTTTCTCTTTGCGCTGCGCTGCTTGGGGTCAGTCTGGTACTGAAACGGTTTTCGATGATTGGCGATGGACTTTCGCATGTTTCATTTGGGGCGTTGTCGATTGCATTGGCGTTTGGCTGGGCACCGCTGAAATTCTCGATTCCGGTGGTTGCCGTGGCAGCTTTTTTCCTGTTACGGATTACGGAGCGAACGAAAGTCAAAAGTGATGCTGCGATTGCAGCGGTTTCCGCCGCTTCGCTGGCGATTGGCATCATTGTGACATCGCTAAAAACGGGAATCAATACAGATGTAGCGAGCTATATGTTTGGCAGCATTCTGGCGATGGGGAAAGAAGATGTCTGGGTGAGTCTGGCGTTGTCCATAGCGGTACTGGGATTATTTGCGTTTTGTTATCACCGGATTTTTGCGATTACGTTTGATGAAAATTTTGCGCAAGCGACGGGGGTATCGGTTTCGTTTTACAACACCTTGATTGCGATACTGACCGCCATCACTGTTGTGCTGGGAATGCGGATGATGGGTGCGTTGCTGATGAGCAGTCTGATTATCTTTCCGGCGATGTCGTCCATGCGATTATTCAAGCGATTTTCGCTGGTAGTGCTCTGTGCTGGTATTCTTTCCGTTGTTTGTTTTTGTGCCGGAATGGTTGGCTCGTACCGATTTGACACGCCTGTAGGGGCGAGTGTTGTGGTTGCGAATCTGGTTGTATTTTTGTTGTTCTGTTTGATTCAGAAAATACGAGATGGAATCGGAAAGAAAAGATTAGAAAAAATATAAAGATATGGAACACCTTGCTGAAATGAGCAGGGTGTTTTTTGTATTATGCGGTTTCAGCATAGATATCTTTTGTTTTTTCAGCAATATGTATAATTATTTTATTTTCTTTAATCATGATACTTAATTTTTAAAGAAAATCTTTGCTACATCTTGACAGTACCCCCCCTTGGTATATAATGTATTTATCAGGATAGACATATTCTGATAAATAACATTGTGCCGAACGAAGGCGGAAAGGAAAACGGAAATGAAGAATTTGTTTTTAAAATCAGTAGCTGCTGTTAGTGCTGTTGCGATGGGAATTGGTTCTACAATTCCGATTTCTTCCATTTGCACGCTATCTGCATTTGCAGAAGGTGCTGATGTTGCTACAACAGATGCGGAGCAGACTGTATTGGGCGGTACGTGCAGATACCAGTATGTATATGATCCGGATAATTACGGCTCGGATGATATTACTTGGACGTATGATACAGCATCAGACACATTGACATTGGAAGGAACAGGAGATTTTCCAAGCTATTATGGACGTTCTTATACGCCATGGCAGGAGAAAGCGATATTTGGCAACAGCGATTTTGTCTTCCAACCGAAAAGCATTGTGTTAAAGGGTGACTTTTCGTGCTATGTAAACGACTTTATGAAAGGCATCGAAGACCCTGTTACAATTACAGCAGAGGAAACGGTTCATCTGAACGGAGATAATGACCTTGTATCGTACTACTACGGATACTATGGTTCTTATGCTTATTATCATGTTCCACTCGAAAAATTCATCGCAGTTGGAACAGCAGAAAATCCTTTTTACTCGCAGGACAAAACCGGTGTTGTGTGGAGTTTTGATTATATTACCCGAACGCTGACCATCAGCAGCGGTGATTTCAGATACTGGGAACTCAGCCAGATGCCATATGCGCAAAGCCAAGCGGTTTACATTGGAAAAGATGTTACATTTTCGGATGAAAATGACATCACTTATACGTTGGATTTCGATGATGAAGACGATTCCAACGATCAATCTTATGTTGTGAACCGGACAGTAGAAACGTTAGTAGGCGCTTTTCTCCCACATGCAAGTAACAAAACGCCTGTTTACTGTGAAGCAGGCAGCCCGTTTGACCAAGAGATACAGGCATTGCAGGCTTATTATGATGATTATAATACGACACTGGACTATATAGAAGACGAAACAAAAAGAGAACGTTCAAAACAGGTGACCGTATACTATTACACTTCGGAAAGCGGAACGATGATTGGCGATGTCAACGGCGATGCTGTGGTAAATCTGACAGATGCCATCACGATGAACAAGTATCTGGTTGGTTCTGCGGAACTGACCGAGCAGCAACTCAAAAATGCAAACTGTGACACCACAGACGGCACGGCTACCGTGGATGATAGCGATGTATCGGCTTTGATGCGCTATCTGGTGCAACTGGAAGACAATTTGCCGGTGACAAACGAATAACCAAAACAAACATCACAACCCAAAAAGTGCCCTGTTGCAAAACAGGGTGCTTTTGTTGTATCTGGACAGGTGGCACAGAATATGTTATAATGCATACAGAACCATTTACAGATGCCAGTCACGCTGGCTGGAAAGGAGAATATATGAAAATCGGTGTGATTCTGACCGGTGGAACCATTGGCAGCCATCTGGCAGCGGACGGCTATCTCTCCCTGACGGAAAACGCTGCCTATACAATTTTGCAAGGGGCAGCGGAACGGGGCTTTCTGGACGGGGTGACAATTGTATCTTCCGAACCGCTGCACGTGTTGAGTGAACAGATGACAGGCGATATCCTCGCCCGATTGGTGGAACACGTCCGGCAGCGAATGCAGACAGAAGATTGTGATGGCTGGATTTTGCTGCATGGATCGGATACGTTGGCATATACGGCAGCAGTGCTGGGCTATGTGCTCGGCACACAACAGAAACCGTTGGTGCTGGTTTCCAGCAATGCACCGTTGACCGATCCGACAGCGAACGGCTGGACGAATTTTGATTATGCGGTGCGATTTTTGCGGACACAACAGGCAACAGGGGTGTTTGTCAGCCATTGCAATACAGACGGTGTCCCCACCATTCACGAGGGAACAAGACTGTTGCAACAGCTTCCGGGAAGTGGAAATCTGGAGAGCTTCTGCAATGCAGTCTATGGAATTTATGATACAGATGGAAAATTCGTGCAGCAGACAACCGTAGCAGTGCGACAGCCGATGCTGCCACCGGAAAAACCGTTCCACTTGTTGCAACCAGCCCCATTGTGCTGTCTGTGTGCAGCAGTTGGAAACGGCACCGTGCCGATTCCAGAAAAAACAGCAGCGATTCTGTATCAATGTTATCATTCCGGAACAGTCTGTACCGATTCCTTTTTTTCAACGCTGGTAGCATCTGCCGCCGAAAAGGGAATCCCGTTTTATCTGACAGGTTGTCGTTCGGATGCTGCCGACTATGAGACAAAAAAAGCATTACAGCATCTGCCCGTACAGGTGTTATATGATGTTGCGCCAATTGCAGCGTATTGTCAGTTGTGGATTGCTGTTTCCAATGG
The DNA here is from genome assembly GCA_964399025.1 of uncultured Ruminococcus sp. Taxonomy (GTDB): domain Bacteria; phylum Bacillota; class Clostridia; order Oscillospirales; family Ruminococcaceae; genus Ruminococcus_C. The sequence goes on from CAYNPC010000059.1 coordinate 6,280, forward strand.
TTTGCCGATTGCGTGAAAAACGGCTTGTACTTTTCGACAGGATGTGTTATAATAGGACAGAACTTGACAAAAGGAGGAAACGCTATGGAAGAACAATTGTGGGAAAAAATGGGACTTTCAGCAGAGCCGGAAATGTGGACGGCGAGCGAGTTGTTGCAGTGTCTCCGGTCACATCGGGAGGATGGCGTTCTGATTTACTTTTTCTATCAGGATGCTGCCTATGAAATCGGTGTCCGGAAAGAGCAGGGCAGAACCGTCTTCTTTCTGAATGACGATGCTTATCCGTCCATGTTGGCATTTTGCAGCAGTGCCAATATAGAAGGCATGTTGCTATCCGATCTGACGGACAAAGTGGCTGTTTTTTCCATCAATGGACATGCACCACAAACAAAATAACGAAGAAAAACCGGCTTGCCAGATACATCACTGGCAAGCCGGTTTTCTTAATGATACGCTCATGGTGGTGAGGGAGCGTGAAAAAGCATTTATTCGGTAACTGGCAGGGTGTCAATCAGCATGATGACGAATCCCATCAGAGCAGAAGAGTCCTTATCATCAATGTTGCTGGTACCGTCAGAGATGTCACAGTTTGCATTGAGCATCTGCTGTTCAGTGAAATCATTCTGACCAGCGAGATACTTGTTCAGAACAATGGCATCATTCAGATTGACAACGCCGTCCAGATTGGTATCGCCACAACTTCCTTCCTGCTGTTCGTCTGTTTCCGACGGGGATTCGGTTGTAACCGTTGTGGTTTCTGTTGATTCCGTCGGATTGCTGGTATCATCCGCTGTGGTTGTGGTTTCGATTGGCTCTGTGGTTGTCGGTGCATTCGGGTCATCGAATGTGACACCAGAAGCTGCTGCGTAAGTTGCCGCAGCTGTGCCGGTTACACCAGTGATCACGAAATCTTCCACAGGAGAAGCCACCAGATTTTCATCGGTTGCGAAGCCAAGTGCTTGGTTGCCGATGCTGGTAACGCTTTCCGGAACGGTGACTTCTGTCAGACTGCTACAGTTCAGGAATGCCTGTTTCTGAATGGTCTTCAAGCCGTCCGGCAATGTGATGTCAGACAGGGAAGAGCATTTTTCAAATGCAGAAATACCGATATTGGTCAAGCCATCCGGCAGAGCAACGGTTTCCAGACTGCTGCATCCTGCAAAAGCAAAGTTATCAATGTTGGTAACATTCTCACCAATGGTCAAATCTGTGAGCGAAGTACAGCCACGGAACAACCATTTTTCTACCTTTGTCAGACCGCTGCCCAGTGTAGCAGAAGTCAACTGCGTACAGTTGGAGAAGGCACTCATGCCAACTTTTTTCACAGAATCCGGAATGACAATGCTTGTCAGAGCCGTGTTATAGAAGACATAGTCCTCGATGGTCGTCAAGCCTTCTGGCAGAACAATTTCAGACAAGCTGGTGCAGTTCTGGAACATCTGTGCTTCCAGCTTGGTCAGACTGGAAGGAATGTTGACACTGGTCAGACTGGTACAGTTGTAGAATGTCTGCTTTCTCAGGTCAGTTACAGTGTCCGGCAGTGTAATGGCAGTCAGCTTCTCACAAAAAGCGAATGCGCCGGAGTTAATTTCTGTAATAGAGTCCGGAATGTCGATGCTTTCCAGACCAGAACAAGCGAACAAATCCTTACGGATTACAGTCATCGTGCTTGGCAGGGTGACATGTGTCAGATTGTTACAGTGTGTAAAGCAAGCACTGCCGATTTCTGTAATGCCTTCCGGCAGTGTAATACTGGAAATGCCGGTATAAGCAAATGCAGATTCTGCGATGGTCTTGATTGTGCTCGGCAGTACAACCTCTTGCAATACAGCGCAGTTCAGGAATGCACTGCTCTGAATTTTCGTCGGACCTTCTGCAAATGTTACTGTTTTCAGACGATAGCAGTCCGAGAACATAGAAGAAGGAATGGACAACAACGTGCTCGGAATGTTCGCAGAAACCAGATTGTTACAACCTGCAAACGCTTCTGAACCAACCTCTGATACGCCTTCCGGTAATTCCAGTTCGGTAATACCCGTAGAGCAGAATGCTTCCGATCCAATCTGTTGGAGACTTGCCGGCAGTTTGACAGAAGTCAGATTGGAACAAGCGCAAAATGCGTCTGTGCCGATGAGGGTAACGGTATCCGGAATGACAACAGAGGTAATCGTGGTGTTGCCATAGAAGACATTGGCATCAATTTCAGCAACCGGATATTTTTTCAGGATATCCGGAATGACCAGTTCCGATTCGGAACCGCTATAGCCGGTGATGACAGCAACTTTTACATCGTCTACTGTCTTAACCTTGTATGTATAGATGTCCTCCGGCTTCACATCCTCTGTGCTGCTGGAGTCTGTGCTATCAGTGCTATCGGTAGCCGTTGCATCGTCTTCTGTGAGCAGCGGCATATCTGTTTCTGCAATTTCAACGACATCCGTTTCAGATGTGGTTGTTTCGGTTGTGATTGCAGTGGTTACAACGTCTTCCGCAACGACAGCTGTGGCGGTTGCAGAGAGCGAAAATAATGTGGAAATTGCCAGCAAACCGGCAATGGTACGCTTCCAATTGTGCTTTTTCATACGAAAATCTCCTTTCAAATTTCCATCTTTTCAAACAAAATCGTAAACAAAAAAATGGATATTGCAACTACTCTTATTATAGGAGATTGTCGTGGGATTGTCAAGCCCGTATTCGTGAATTTTGTTATTTTTCTTGAATGAAAATCAGTTGTTTCTGTTGGAAATACCATAGTTGATATCATACCTGCTATATTTTTACAAAATTAGGCAGTTTCATCTATCAATCTTGATCAAAGTCCTGCTTCCCAATTCCAGTTATAAAGATCCAGTCGCTGCAAATCATAAGGGGTGAGTTGATAAACGCAGTGATTGATCCAGTTGGAGAAGAGCAGGTTTGCACTGCAACCCCATGTATAGAGGGGTGGCTTTGTGGGGTCATCATCTGGAAAATAATGATGCGGTACGGCAATGTCAATGCCCTTGTCACGGTCACGCTGATACTCTTCCGCCAGTGTGGAACGATCGTATTCCAGATGTCCCGTGATAAAATATTGTCTGCCGTTGTTGTTGGCAACGATATGAACGCCAGCCTGTTGCGATTCTGTCAGAATCTGCAACTGTGGGACAGCAAGAATGTCCTCTCTTCTGACTTCAGAAAGGCGGGAGTGTGGGCCATAGAAACAGTCATCAAATCCACGCAGCAGCTGGACATTTTTCTGTTTTATTTCGTGGAGAAATACGCCGAACATTTTTTCCGGCAGGTCATATTTGGGAATGCCAAAATGATGATACAATCCGGCAAGTGCACCCCAGCAGATGTGCAGTGTGGAGAAAACGTGGGACTTGGTCCAATCCATAATCTCCTGCAACTCGTGCCAGTAGTCAACATCGGTAAAGGCAAGATGTTCTACTGGCGCACCTGTAATGATACAGCCATCGTAATATTCATTTTTGATTTCAGAGAACGTATGATAGAACGACTCCAGATGGACTCTGGTTGTATGTTTGCTGACGTGACTGGAAACCTGCAAAAATTCCACATTGACCTGAATCGGGGTATTGCTGAGCAGCCGGAGAAACTGACATTCTGTCTCAATTTTTTTCGGCATCAGGTTCAAAAGCAGGACACGCAACGGACGGATGTCCTGATGCGAGGCACGTTCATTGTCCATCACAAAAATATTTTCGTTTGCCAGTGTCTGAAACGCCGGCAGTTCTTTTGGAATGCAAATCGGCATAGGAAATAGAGACTCCTTTCTTTTTTGTTCTGTTGCATGAGGATGTAAGGGCTTGTTG
>CAYNPC010000060.1:0-9947 GCA_964399025.1 uncultured Ruminococcus sp.
ACTGCCAGATATCCTTTTCTGTCCAGTTGGAAATCGGAAATACACGGATGCTTTCGCCCTTTTTGATTTTTGTGTTGTAGAGCTTCCACATTTCCGGACGCTGATTTTTCGGATCCCACGCATGGGCTTCGTTCCGGAAAGAGAAAATCCGCTCCTTCGCACGGGACTTTTCCTCGTCTCGTCTGCCGCCACCGAATGCTGCGGTAAAGCCATATTTGTTCAATGCCTGCTTCAATGCCTGTGTCTTCATAATGTCTGTATAGGCAGAACCGTGGTCAAACGGGTTGATGCCCTGTGCGACACCGTCCTGATTGATGTATTCCAGCATTTCAATGCCCAGCTTCTTTGCTGTTGCATCCCGAAATGCAATCATTTCCTTGAACTTCCACGTTGTGTTGACGTGCAAGAATGGGAACGGTGGCTTTTCCGGATAAAATGCTTTCATCGCAAGATGCAGCATAACAGAGCTGTCCTTCCCGATGGAATACAGCATAACCGGCTTTTCACATTCCGCTGCAACCTCTCGGATAATGTAAATTGCTTCTGCTTCCAACTCATCAAGATGTGAGAATTCACTCATGTGCCTTCCTCCTCTTTAATACTGATTTGATTCTTTCTGATTGATGCAGATTTCCGAAACGTCACCGTCCGGTCGTTCTACAATCCAATGCAGAATATCACCTGTTTTTTCCGTATGGACAAGGCTGCCCATACCGCCCATGTCTGCCCCCAGATAAAACCGAATGGCATAGACCGGACATTCTTTAATGCAGGAAGTGCATCCCCAGCAATCCTTCGGATACTTGATGTATGCTTTTTTATCTGCATTGAGTTTGATCAAGGTGCCTGGACAGACATCGTGACATCTGCCACACCCGATACATTTTTTCTGATCAATGGCAATGCTCATATGTCTGACCTCCCTCCACCAAATCTCTCAGAATGATTTTGATTTCGCCGTTTTCCAGACGGGAATTGACATATTTACGCCAGTTCTGGTCGTCCTTTTCCGGATAATCCAGATTCTCTGCAAAGCTGTGCCAGCGTGTTTCCTGACGGGCTTTCAGATGGGCAATGACACTGCGACAAACGGTCAGCCGTTCCCGCAGCTCGTAAATATACATCAGTTCCTGAAAATCGGCTGCGTGCAGCGTTTCAGAGAGCTGCATCAGCTGTACAATCTTATCATCGGCAATGGCAAGCTGTTTTGCATTGAACCGATAATTTGTCTTGATGCCGCCAGCATAGGCATCCATCACCGTCTGCATGGCTTCTTCCAGCTGTTCTGTGGTAAACTGCGCATGATCTTCCCCTAAGAAAGTAGCAATCTCTTCCTGATGGGACTGTACCGCTTGTTCTGCAATCGGTGTTGCCGTATTTGCCTGTACGAACTCCAGTGCGGACAGACCGGCAATTTCTCCTTCTGCCAACGCACCTGTTACATATTTCTGTGGACAGCCACCGGCAACGTCTCCACCAGCAAACAGACCGGTAATGGTTGTAGCACGTCTGGTATCGACCCAATAACCGCTTGCGGTATGTCCACCGACAATATACGGCTCCGTTCCTTCAATCTCTACGTTCTGTTGGGATGGATTTTTTCCGCTCTCAATCCACTTCAATGTCTGCGACGGTGCCATGTTCAGGTAGGCTTTCATCAGATCTGCATCCTGCTGCGCAGTAATGCCCTCTGTACGCAGGTAGCAAGGTCCTCTGCCCTCCAGATTTTCATTGACCGTTCCGTAAACACGCTCGGAAGTGGTCAGACCATATTTTGTCTCATACACTTCGCCCAGCGAATTGACCTGCTTTGCACCAACGCCCTGTGCCAATGTCCCAGTCGGGGCAATGGTATCTTTACAGCGCAGCGCTATGAACCGCATCTCGAACGTTGTCATTTCTGCACCAGCACGAATGCCCATCGCATAACCTGCGCCGGTATTGAATGGCGGATACCACATCTTATGCCGGGAGAAACCCGGATTGTTCGGCTTGTACAGACCAGCTGCACCGCCCGTTGCAATGATGACAGCATTGGCTTCTATGATATAAAACGTATCATTTTCAATGCCAATCCCGAATGCACCCTGTATCCGGTTGTCACTGACAGCAAAATCTGTAATGTTTACGTGATTCAACACCTGCACCTGCGGCAGCTTCGTAACAGCTTCTGCCAGAATCGGCTTGATGTTTTCGCCATTGATTTTCAGGTTGCGGTTGCCTCGTGTGACATACTTGCCCTGTTCATCTTTCAGAATCACAAGTCCCAGCTGTTCCAGCTTTTCTGTCACGGCGTTCAACCGCTCTGACATGGTCAGCAGCAGATCCTCTCTGACAATGCCATCTGCATCCTTCTTGGCATACTCCACGTAATCCTGCGGTGTTCTGCCCTCTGTAATATACGCATTCAACGCATTGACACCCGCAGCCAGACAGCCGCTTCGCTTGATATGCGCCTTTTCACAGATCAATATCTTTGTCTGCGGCGACTGCTCTGCAATCGTCATCGCTGCATAGCAACCAGCTGTTCCGCCGCCGATAATCAGAATCTCTGTCTGAATCCGTTCTGTTTTCATTTATCTTATCACCTAATTCTCATGAAAATATCGCTCTACAGATTGCACACAATTCGCACCATCTGAAACAGCTGTCACGACCTGTCGTAACGCCTTGGTTCTGACATCACCAGCAGCAAAAATACCAGCCGCCGATGTCACACCTTCTTCTCCAGCTACCACATAGCCATTTGCATCCAAATCACAGATGCCATCCAGTAAAGTGGTATTGGGAATCGAACCAATCGCTACAAAAATACCATGAACGGGCAGCGATTCTGATTTGCCAGCTCGCTGTATGTGCAGTGTCTCCACCCGTTTTTCTCCGTCAATTCGCTCCGGAACGGCTTCCAGCACCAATTCGATATTCGCCTTGTTTCTGACTTTTTCCTGCAAAGTCGGATTGGCACGGAAGGTATCTCTGCGATGAATCAGATAAACCTTTTCCGCAATATTGGAGAGATACAACGCATCTCCCAATGCCGTATCGCCGCCGCCGATAACGGCAACGGTTTTTCCCTGATAGAATGCACCGTCACAGGTTGCGCAGTACGACACGCCCAACAAATCGCCGCCAGCAACGTCCAATCTGCGGTACGCTGTGCCGGCAGCGTAAATGATACTTTTTGTTTCAACGGTCTGGTCATCTTTGAACTGAATGGTAAAGGTGTCACCGTGTCTTGTAATCTGACACGCCTCCCCCTCATAGAATGCAGCTCCCAGTTTTTCGGCGTGTGACCGGAACGCTTCGCCCAGTTCATACCCGCCGATTTCCGGCAATCCAGGATAGTTGTCAACCTGTTCACTGGCAGCAATCTGTCCTGAACCCATATAATCTTTCTCCACGACAATTGCCCGAAGCCGTGCACGGCTTGCATAAATTGCAGCCGCCAGTCCGGCAGGGCCGCTGCCAATGATCACGATATCATACATATATTAGTCCTCAACTATGATAAGATTTTCCTTTTCTGCCAGATCGCCTGTAATCCGGAAAGAATTGAGCACCGGATTGCTGCGATCCATCAAAGACAGAATCATATAGCTTGCTTTCTTGTCATATGCCAGTCTCTTATCTTCTTCTGACGGACGTGACGGCGATTCCGGATGAGAATGCCAGTTGCCCAATGGCAACAGCTGATTGGCACGCATATCCTTGATGGCAGCCAGCTGTTCTTTCGGGTCAAGTGAAAAATGCTCATTGGAATGGTCGATATTCGTCAGGAGATAGACCTTCTTGATGACTTTATCTTCTCCATCCAACACACCAGCAATCAGACCACACGCTTCGTCCGGCAGTTCTTTTTCTGCATGTGCAAGGATTTTTTCATAATCTGACTTGGAGAGTGTAATCATAAGCCAACACCATCACATTCTGCCTGCTCGTAGTCAATCAGCTCCGTAATGGTCGGATGTGTGCCGCAAACAGCGCAATCTTCTGTATGGTTCGGCAGTTTTACCTTTCTGAATTCCATTGTAAGTGCATCGTATGTCAGCAGATAACCCGTCAGTAGGTCGCCAACGCCAATGATATACTTGACTGCTTCCATTGCCTGAAGGCTACCAATGACACCACCCATTGCACCGATGACACCAGCCTGCTTACAGGTCGGTACTGCATCCTTCGGCGGCGGGTTCTTGAAGACACAACGATAGCAAGGGCCTTCCCCTGGTACATAGGTCATCATCTGTCCCTGAGACCGGATGATACCAGCGTGAGAGAAAGGCTTCTTCTCCATTACGCACGCATCGTTGATAAGGAACTTTGCCGGAAAATTATCCGTTCCGTCAATGATAAAATCATAATCCTGAATCAGTTCCATGATATTTTCACTGGTGACAAACGTCCGATATGTCTTGACGGTTACATCCGGATTCATTGCTTCCATCGTTTCCTTTGCAGACAAAACCTTTGCCTTGCCAACGTCCTTGGTTGCGTTGATGATCTGTCTCTGCAAGTTAGAGAGATCTACTTCATCCGCATCTGCAATGCCGATTGTACCAACACCAGCAGCTGCAAGATACATTGCAGCCGGTGCACCCAGACCACCAGCACCGATAATCAGAACCTTTGCGTTCAGCAGCTTCTTCTGTCCCTTGACACCAACCTCACCGAGGATGATGTGACGGGAATACCGTTCCAGTTGTTCGTTTGTAAATGCCATTACTGACCGCCTCCCATGAAGTAAAGAAATTCTACGCTGTCGCCCTCTTTGAGTACGGTGCTCTCAAACGTACCGCTCTCTACGAAATCGTCGTTGATGGTAACGGTAACATACTGTGGGGTTTCTACCTTTTCGTCAATCACCAGCTGTGCAACGGTCAGACCGTCAGCAACTTCCTTCTTTACACCTGCAACTGTAATAATCATGGTAACTTCTCCTTTTTCTTACTTTCTTTTTCTCACAATGTATCAATGATGCCTGTGATATCAGATTTTTTTACAGCACCTCTGAGACGTGCCTGCTCTTCGCCGTTCTTGAAAAAGACCAGCGTCGGTGCTGCCTGTACCTCATACTGTTCTGCCAGAGCCGCATCAAAATTGATGTTGACCTTGACCAGCCGGAATCCCTCCGGATACGCTTCTTCTATTTCTGCCAACACCGGTGACATGCGCTTGCACGGCACACAACTGTCGGAATAGAAATCAACCAGCACAATGCCTTCTGCCTGCAAAACGGCTTCCTGAAAGTCGTCTGCGCCAATTCGTGCTGCCATTTAATCACCGACCTTCTTAACGATCAGCTGATACGTACCGTCTTCGTTGTTGATCAGCTTCAGAATCTGGTGTCCTTCTTCCTTAATGCTTCTCGGTACATTCTGCACTGGTTCGCCGTCGTTCATCTTGATGGACAGAATCTGTCCGTCATCCAGCTCTTCCAAAGCAACCTTTGCCTTGACAAATGTGACAGGGCAAACAACATCCGTAATATCTACGGTATCGTCAATCTGAAATTCAGCCATTGTACGCCTCCATAATTACACTTTCAAATTTTTCTCTGCCAACACGGTCAATGGTGAACTTAAAGCGTTCGCCAGCGTTGGCATTGTCATCAAAGAACTGAATGGCAGCATCGCAAATCCGCATCAGCTTTTCCTTGTCTGCAATAAACGGAATGACGGTTTCGCCCTTGTTGATGCTATTGCCAAACAGACCGCCAAAGGAAACGATATAACCATGTACCGTATCCCATGCTTCTGTCGGACACGCCTTGACACAACGACCGCAGAAATTACACTTTTCATCGGCAACGGAAATCTTACCGTCTGCAATCGTAATCGCATTGCTCCGACATGCTTTCTCACAAACACCACACTGAATGCAGTCGCTTTCTCTCCAGCTTACCTGAATGCCACCCTTGATGCCGAGGTCATTTTCCTCTGCCTTCAAGCAGTTATTCTGACAGCCAGTGATGCCGAACTTGAACTTGTGCGGCAGCTCTCTTGCGAAATAACGTTCATCCAGTTCCTGTGCCAGCGCATATGTATCAATACAGCCGCTGGGACAGACGCCTTCGCCCTGACAAGCGGTAACCGTCCGAACTCTCGGACCGCAAACGCCCGGCTCTACGCCGCCTTCTGCAAGGGCTGCTTTGACTTCTTCAATTTGTTCCAGTTTAATAAATGGGATTTCTACGCTCTGCCGTGAAGTCAGATGTACATGACCATCCCCGAATTTCTCCGCAACTTCTGCAATTTTTGCAAGCTGCACAGCGGTCAGATTGCCGCCTACTACACGAAGTCGCAAGGAAAAATGGTTCTTCTGCTTCTGGCGCATGAAACCGCCTTTTTTCAATGTTGCGTAATCAACTGCCATATCCATTCTCCTCCTTGATCAGATTCCGTATGTTCGGATTCTTATTGGATTTTTTCAATTGCCTGTGCAAAATCTGCAATCAGGTCTGCAATATCTTCAATTCCAATGCTGATCCGGATGCTGTCTTCATATACGCCAGCATTTCTCTGCTGTTCCTCTGTGCTGTGCGTATAGATGGTGCTTGCCGGATGGATCACCAGCGTTCTGGTATCTCCGATGTTTGTCGCATTGGTTGCAAATTTCAAATGATTGATAAGCTGGAAGGCTCTTTCCTTACTGCCAGCACGCAGTGTCAGAATTGCGCCGCCCTTACCGCCGAACTGTGACTGTACCAGATCATAGTACGGACTCTTCTGCAAAGCCGGATAGTTGACTTCCATGCCATCTACGCTGTCCAGATACGTTGCAAGCTGCAAAGCGTTGTCGCAGAGCCGTTCCATCCGGAGTCCCAGCGTCTCCAGACCAATTGCATTTAAGAACGCATTCATCGGTGCCAGACAACCGCCGAAGTTTCTCCAGAGTCCATTTCTCAGCTTTGCCAGATAAGCAAACTTGCCGTATTTCTTGTATGTATCGAAGCCGCTGTAGCGGGTCGGATCCCACTTGAAATTACCGCTGTCAACGATAATTCCGCTGATTGCGTTACCGCTGCCATTGATATACTTGGAAGAAGAATGCACTACCACGTCTGCACCAAAATCAAACGGATGAATCAGATATGGCGTTGCAGTTGTGCTGTCAATGATCAACGGAACATTGTGGCTGTGTGCCACTTCTGAAACTTTCTTCAGGTCGACAACATCCAACTTCGGGTTGCCGATCAATTCCGTGAAGACAACCTTGGTCTTCTCATTGAACAACGGCGCAATTGCCTCTGCCGTTACGCTTTCTACAAAACGTGTCTTGATGCCGAATGCTTCCAGATCGCTGAACAGGTCAATGGTACCGCCAAACAAACCAGAACCAGCAATGACTTCATCGCCTGCTTCCAGTACATTCAACAGTGCCATCGTAACAGCTGCCATTCCAGAAGAACAAGCAACTGCACCAATTCCCTTTTCCATCGCAGCGATTCTCTTTTCGAAAGCGTCTACGGTCGGGTTACTGATTCTGCTGTAAGCAAAACCAGGTGCTTTGTTGTTGAATACTTTTTCCAACTGCTCTGCCGATTCATGTGCAAATGCACTCACCTGATAGATAGGTGTCAAGGTAGAGCCGGTATGTTCCTCTCCCTCAAAACTCTGATGTAACAATGCGGTATTAAATTCCATGGTACCACCGACTTCCTTTATCATTAAATTTATTGCAATGTCCCCATTATATCACATCTTGCCTACTAAGTCAATAGGAGTTGTTTGATTTCATGTGGTTTTTCTGTTGACATTGCCAGCTGCCAGCTGTATAATACAATTTGTCATGCCCTCCACCGTCTGTGTTTCTGCCAATGCAAATTGCTGGACACCACGTTGCTGCAAGGCTTCTGCTGTGACAGCACCGATGCAGACGATCTTTGTCCGTTCTGAAATGGTGTAGCCCTGTTCAAAAAAAGAGGCTACGCCGGATGCGCTGGCAAATGTCAGAAAATCTGTTTCTACGATGCTGTTTTCTGACGAGGGCATTTGCTGAACGACATCATACGTTCTGATGTCGTCATAAGCGATTTGATGCTGCGCTAACGTTTCTGTTAGAACAGGGGTGCTTTTTTCTGCCCGCAACAGCAAAACCCGTTCGCCTGCTGTTACCTGCGCTGCGAGTGCTTCGCCCAGAGCGGCAGAAGTATAAGTTTCCGGAATACAATCGGCAAACAGCCCATGCTGCGCCAGAAATGACGCTGTTCCGCTGCCGATGACGGCAATTTTCTGATGGGTCAATGTACGCAGGTCGATTCGTTTTTCCTGTAGCCGTTTCAGGAAAATTTCTGCGCCGTTCATGCTGGTCAGGACAATCCAACGATAACGCTGTATCTCTGCGAGCGCCTGATCCAATGCCGGATTTTCTGTGTACGCCTTGACGGTCAACCGATTGCAGATGTTGACCGCTGCGCCCAATGCAGAAAGCGTATCTGCCATTTTTTCGGTGAGTCGCTTCGTCCCCGTGATGGTGACAGAAACCTGCTCCAACGGCTGCACGGCTGTTGCCGCAAAAGAAAACTGCGTTGTTTCCCCGACCACAATGACAGCCGGTGCAATGACACCTTGCTGCGTTACGGCATCTGCCAGTTCCGCAAGCGGTGCTTTGACAACCTGTTGCTTCGCTGTCCCTCCGCAGGAAATCACAGCCGACGGCATATCGCACCGCATACCGCCAGCCAATAACCCATCTGCAATGCGGCGTAGATGCTGCAAGCCCATCAGGAAAACCAAAGTCCCATCCAGCTGTGCATATCGCTGCAAATTTGTCGGCAGCAGTGCATCCGCTGTATGACCAGTAATCACATGAAAGCTGCGGCTCATCTGTCGATGGGTGACCGGAATGCCTGCCAGCTCCGGCACAGCAATCGAAGACGAAATCCCCGGTACAACGGCGTAGGGAATGGCGTGCGCCTGTAGGGCGAGAATCTCTTCGCCACCTCTTCCGAATACGAATGGGTCGCCACCTTTCAGTCGTACCACTGTTTTTCCTGCCAACGCCTGCGCTACCAGAATTTCCTGTATTTCTTCCTGTGCAGCACTGTGCTTTCCGGCACGCTTCCCGACACAGATTTTTTCTGCCTGTTCCGGAACGAAATGCAACAACAGCGGATCAATCAGGCTGTCATAGACAACCGTGTCACATTGCTGCAACAGCCGCATTCCTCGGATTGTCAGCAGATCATAGGCACCGCAGCCAGCTCCTACCAGATAGACCGTTCCGGTTTTGCTCATATCCTGCTCTCCCCATCTTCTCAAATATAGTACATAATTTCTCTTTCATCGTTGCGCACTTTTCGATATTCTTCGACCATGTCGGCGAGTGTAATCTGATTGGAAAACTGTCGCAAGTAACTTGTCATCTGATTCCAGAGCTGTTCCTGTAATACTTTTCTAAGCCCCGTCTGATGATCGACGTTATAAAATTCAACATCGCTCAGAATCGTGATATCCAGCGCATCAAAGATTTCCTGGAATGTAATTTCATTTGCTGGTCTTGAAATAACATATCCGCCCTTGAATCCCTTCACGCTCCGGATTAAATGCGACTGCCGTAGGGCTACCATAATCTGTTCCAGATATTTCATGGATATGTTCTGGCGATTGGAAATGCTGCTGACGGCAACTGGTTCTCCGTTTTCAGAATAAAGTGCAATGTCAATCAACGAAATAATACCACACTCGACTTTTGTTGAAATTTTAATGGCTTTCTCCTTTCCTTAATCAGAGAACAATGTCGTAGAATAATATCTGTCTCCGCTGTCCGGCAACAGTACGACAATCTTCTTGCCCTTATTGACCGGCTTCTTTGCCAGTTCCAGTGCTGCGTACAAAGCGGCACCGGAAGAAATGCCAACCAGAATGCCTTCCTGCTTTGCCATCAGTTTTGCCGTTGCAAACGCATCGTCATTGTCCACCTTGATGACAGCATCATAAATATTTGTGTTC
>CAYNPC010000061.1:0-9850 GCA_964399025.1 uncultured Ruminococcus sp.
TTCCGGCAATGACATCATTCTGAATGGCAGCAATGATATCTTCCATATTGACAATGGCATATACCGGCACACCATATGTCTCATAAACAGACTGTACCGCAGACTTTTCGCCCTGCAATGCCTTTTCCATCCGGTCAACGGTAATGACCATCCCGATAATGTCCACCTTTGCTGCACCTGTCAGCTTCGGATATACCTCTGCCATTGCCTTGCCGGAAGTCATAACGTCTTCAATGATGACAACCTTTTCGCCGTCCTGCAACTTTTTGCCGACAAACATACCGCCTTCGCCGTGGTCTTTTACTTCCTTCCGGTCGAAACAGTAGCTGACTTCCTTGTCATATTCTGTTGCCATCGCAACCGCTGCACTGGTTGCCAGCGGAATGCCCTTGTAAGCAGGTCCGAACAGGGTGTCCGGCTCCAGTCCGTGTTCTTGGATACAAGCAGCGTAATACTTGCCCAGCTGTGCCAGCTGCTTGCCAGTCTTGTAATTTCCGGTATTGATGAAATACGGTGCCTGTCGACCACTCTTCAGTGTGAAAGACCCGAACGTCAATACTCCACAATCCACCATAAACCGAATAAATTCCTCTTTGTACGTCATATTTTTTCTTTCCTTTCAGAATGATTTTTCTGCCGTCAGCTTGTCCAGATCTGCCATCCAGAGCTGATGACAAGCATCACTCGGCATCCGCCAATCTCCTCTCGGAGAAAGCGTTACGCTGCCCACCTTAGGCGCATCCGGCAGACAAGAGCGTTTGAACTGCTGCGTAAAGAATCGCCAATAGAAACGATGCAGCCACTTCAGAATGACCGTTTCGTCATATCGGTCACCCAGTGCATACACAGCCAGCCGATAAATTTTCGATGGCGTAAAGCCAAACCGCAGCACGTAATATAAGAAAAAGTCGTGCAATTCATAAGGTCCGACCAAATCTTCTGTTTTCTGCGCAATGCTGCCATCCGGTTCCGGTGGCAACAATTCCGGACTGACTGGTGTATCCAATACGTCCAATAATACGGCTCCCAGTGTATCTGTCGTGCGTTCTGCCTCATACTGTACCAGATGGCGTACCAACGTCTTCGGAATGGAAGCGTTGACCGCATACATGCTCATATGATCGCCGTTATACGTTGCCCAGCCCAGTGCCAGCTCTGACAAATCGCCTGTCCCGACGACAATGCCGCCACACTGGTTGGCAATATCCATCAGCACCTGTGTCCGTTCTCTTGCCTGTCCATTTTCATATGTCACATCGTGTACGCTTTCATCGTGTCCGATGTCCGCAAAATGCTGCCGGACACTGTCCTGAATCGGGATTTCCCGCAGCGTTGCCCCATACGCCTTCGCCAGTTGACAAGCGTTCTGATAGGTACGGTCTGTTGTGCCAAAGCAAGGCATGGTCACAGCGAGAATGCCGTCCCGTTTCAGCCCCAGCAGATCAAACGCATGGACCATGACAATCAATGCCAATGTGGAATCCAATCCGCCAGACAAGCCCACAACAGCATGTTGACAGCCAATGTGTCGCAAGCGAGTTGCCAGACCAGTTGCCTGCAATGTGAGAATTGTCTCACAGCGTTCAGACAATGCTGCTTGTCCTGCCGGCACAAATGGAGTCGGCGAAATGAAACGATGCAGAACCGTCTCTGTCTGTGGCAGAGAAAACGTTGTGCAAGCGGTCGCAATCGGCAAAATCTGAAATGTGCTGGAACGCTGCCGTTCTGCGGTCATGCGCTGCAAATCCACTTCAGCATATAGCAGCCCATCGGAGAACAAAGCGGATTGTGCCAGAATGGAACCATTCTCTACAATCAGATTGTGACCGGCAAAGACCATGTCCTGTGTCGATTCTCCCATTCCAGCGTCTGCATACGCATAGGCACAGAGCAGACTGCCGGACTTTGCCTGTAACATGGTACGGCGATATTCTGCCTTACCAATGATTTCATCGCTGCAAGAGAGATTGACAATGAGCGTTGCCCCCATTTGTGCCATCTGTACGGAAGGCGTATCCGCTACCCAGACATCTTCGCAGATTTCCACGCCAAATGTGAAATCCGGATTCTCTGCACAGGAAAACAACTGCCCTGCTCCAAACGGACACGGCGCAATCCCATCTGCCTGCCAGAATGTTTTTCCATCTGCCAGCTGTCCAACCGTAAAATGACGCTGTTCGTAAAATTCACTGTGGTTCGGCAGATGCTGTTTTGGCACCAATCCCAATACTGCTCCATGCAGACAAACTGCTGCACAGTTGTAGAGTGCCCCACGCAGCCGCACCGGCAACCCTACGACACAGAGACAGTCCAGCTCTGCTGTCTCCTGTAGCACCGCACGCAGTGCCTGTAAAGCACCATCCAGCAGCACTTGCTGCAAAAACAAATCGCCGCAGGTGTAACCCGTCAGGCAAAGTTCCGGGAACGTCACCAGTTTTGCACCCTGTGCGACTGCTTCTTTCGTCAGACGAATAACCTGTTCTGCATTATAACTGCAATCTGCAACCCGCAGTGGCGGTGTTGCACAGGCAATTCGGAAAAAACCGTCTTTCATACTTCTATTTCCCTTTCGGATCTCAATTCTTTTCTTTTATTATACCGGAAAACCGGAACAGATGCAAGTACATCCAAAAAAATTATTATATGTATTGACACAATCACAGAAAATGTGCTATAATGATAAAAAATACAAATGTTCGTTTGATTTTTTTGTAATTCTAAACGAGCTTGAAAGGAAGATTTGAAAATGGCTAACGAAACAGAAAAGAAGAAAAACTTCATCCTCCGCTTCCTGGGCGAGTTCAAGGAATTTGCGCTCAAAGGAAATGTTATGGATCTGGCAATCGGTGTCATCATCGGTGCTGCGTTCCAGGACATCGTAACCTCGCTCACGGAAAACTTCATCAACCCGATTATCGGATGTATCGGTGGTGCGGATGTACAAGGAAAGATTCACCTCATCGGTGACCAGTACATCAACTACGGTGCGTTCCTGACCGCTGTCATCAACTTTATCATCATGGCATTTGTCATCTTCCTGATGATGAAGGGTGTCAACAAGATCATGTCCATCGGCAAGAAGAAGGAAGAAGAAAAGAAAGAAGAACCGAAGGTGGAACCGGATGTTGCACTGCTGACAGAAATCCGTGATTTGCTCAAGCAGCAGCAGAGTCAGAAGTAAGCAAAGGAATCCATCCGACCACATGAAATATAGTAAAACCAAATCCGGAAAAGCCGTCGTATATGGCTGTTATCTGCTGCTTTTCTTCGCCGTCTGGACACTTTATCACTTCTTCGTGAAAGACTGGCTGGCGGCAAGTATCTCACCCACATGGCTCTGCACACTGGTGCAAGACGGCATTCTCAAAAATCTGATCTGGACATTGCCGGCATATTGCCTGCTCTGTACCTTTGCAGAAGATGCCTATGTCAAGCCAAAACAGCTTTTTCGTCTCCATGCGCAGTGTCTGCCGTGGCTGGCAGTGTTTGTCCTGTTTGCCGTTTATCTGCTACTCGGTGCATACCGACAGAACGGCTCACTTCACGTGCAATCTGATTTCGGCATTTCCGCCGTGATTACAGTGCTCTTTGTCGGTCTGACCGAAGAGATGGTGTTCCGTGGCTGGCTGTTGAATGTTACATACACGGACAAACATCAATGGCTCGCCATTGGTTGCAATGCGGTATTATTTCTCTGCATTCATTTCCCAAAGTGGTTGACCGACGGCAGTTTTGTCACCAACTTTACCAGTTTCGGATTTGTCTGTATTCTGGCACTGAGTGTTATATTCAGTCTGGCATTTGTGAAGACGAAAAACCTGCTGCTGCCAATGGGACTGCATATGTTCTGGGATTTGTTGATGTTTTTGTTTTATTGAAATTTTGTTTGCGATATCCCCACCTCACACATACCATGAGGTGGGGATTGTTTTTTCACGCCATTCTTTCCTATCCGTTATCCATTCCGCTTTCCACAGTTCTTGTCAAATGCCGGATTGCAGCAATAGAAATTCTTGCTGTTCAACGTATCCTGCACCTGCCGCATCGCTTCGCCGAACCGCTGGAAGTGCACAATTTCTCTCTGTCGTAAAAACTTAATCGGATCTCGAACATCCGGATCATCACACAACCGCAGAATGTTTTCATACGTGCTGCGTGCTTTCTGCTCTGCCGCCAGATCCTCTGTCAAATCCGTAATCGGATCGCCCTTACACTGGAAAGAAGCCGCTGTGAACGGCATTCCGGACGCACCCTGCGGATAAATGCCAGCTGTGTGGTCGACAAAATATTCCGCATATCCATCCGCCTGAATCTGCTCCGGTGTCATGTTTCGGGTCAGTTGATACAGAATCGCAGAAATCATCTCCACATGTGCCAGTTCTTCCGTGGCAATGTCCGTCAGAATTCCTTTCACCTTTCCGTCTTTCATTCCATACCGCTGGTGCATATAGCGCAATGCTGCTGCCAACTCGCCGTCTGGTCCACCCAGCTGTGTGATGATGAACCGTGCCAGTCGGGGATTCGGCGTTTTGATGTTGACAGGATATTCCAGCTTCTTCTCATATACCCACATTCAATCCGCCTCCTGTTCCCATGGCCACGGCGCATCCGTCCAGTTCCACTGTCCCATCGTGTCCGACTGGTGCGCTTGCAGCGGTCCATATTGCTCTACATACAGCTGTTCCGCTTTCTGCTTCTTCTCCAGATGCATCCGGTACAACTGCATCGCTTCCCGACAATGCGGATGCGTATCCAGATATAATTGCAGCTCATAGAGTGCAAAATCACATTGCTGTATCTGTCGCAGCAACATTTCCCGCTCACGCATCGTCGTCACCCCCTACACAAAACGGTTTGTGCAACTGCGGAAAAATCGTTCCGTATGGGAAGCCTTCTTCTGCTGTATACATCGTATCCCATTGCTGATACGGGACATATGCCATTGCCACCGGTGTTTCTGCCGGCAGTGGCGTTATCATCGTCGGTGTCGTTCGCTCTAACAAATGAAAGCGATCCCAATCCGCATCCTGCAACAGGTCAAATGGCATTTCAGATCGCATAAAAACCCCTCACTTTTTCTGATACGACGACGGCTGTGATGCGCCGCATCTGCCGCCATCTGTTATAGGATATGCAGGATTTTCCTTTTTGGTGTCAATTGTTTTTTTGAATGCCAACTGAATTTGTGCATTTCACCGATAGTAAGCCGCTCTGTTTTGTGTATTTATACAAAAAACATGTGTGGTTGTGCGAAGGGATTTACAATTTCAAAAAAATATGGTATACTTATGGTGTTTGAATTTTTGATATCAGTTCAAGGATTATGATTGGAGGTATTTTTATGAAGCATTATGGCATCACAAAAAAAGTGCTTGCCGGCGTGCTGGGGACGGCAATTCTCGGCACATCTATCCCATTCTCTACTGCGGTTGCCGACGATACGACCACCACAGGAGAAATCATTTACAGTTCCGACTTTGAGGACGCTTCCGAATCCCTGCCATTTACCGGCAGAGGCGGTGTCGAAACCATTTCTGTTTCGACTGCACAGGCACACGGCGGAAATTCTTCTATGTGTGTCAGCGACCGTACAAAGAGCTGGCACGGCCCACAGATTCTGTTGGACAACCTCTGCGAAGCCAACACAGAATATACCGTCAGCGCATGGGTCAAGGCAGAATGGTACAATTCCATTAAGGTCAGTCTGGAATACACAGACAGTGCCGGAGAACGGCATTATGACAACCTCAGCTCTGCCACTTCCAACGGCGACTGGGCAGAATTTTCTGAAGTGAAGTTCAGCTTCACCGACAGTGTCACAAACGTTTACATCTACTTCGAGTGCAACGACGGCGCAACGCTCTACATCGACGATTTCACGCTCGCCAAAGCACCAACCATCCCGATTGAGGACGACCTCGTTTCCCTGTCAGATGCCTATTCGGATTACTTCAAGATTGGTACTGCCGTTATGGCTTCCAATCTCGCTTCTCCGTCCTTTATGGATCTGGTCGAGAAGCATTTCGATGGCAGCATGACATTCGGCAACGAACTGAAACCAGACTATGTATTGGATCAGTCCGCTTCTCAGGCATATGCTGCTGCCAATAATGGAGATGACACCAACCCACAGGTTTCCTTTGCACAGGCAGATTCTCTGCTGAAATACTGTGCTGCCAATAACATTCCGGTCAGAGGACATACCCTCGTATGGCACAGCCAGACACCGGACTGGTTCTTCAAGGAAGGCTTCTCAGATGATGGCGACTGGGTAGACAAAGCGACCATGATCGAGAGAATGAGAAATTACATCAAGAATGTCATGGAAGGTCTGGCAACCCAGTATCCAGACGTAGAATTTTACGCTTGGGACGTTGTCAACGAAGCATGGACAGATAGTGGTACGGCTCGAGAGGCTGGCTCCAGCAAGTCCGAAGATTCCAACAGCTCTGCATGGGTACGGATTTTTGGTGACAACTCCTTTATTGAGTACGCATTCCAATTTGCAAGAGAGTATGCACCGGAGGGCTGTAAACTTTACTACAACGACTACAACGAATATATGCCAGACAAGACCGAAGCTATCTATAATATGGCAATGGAACTGAAGGAAAAAGGCTTAATCGACGGTATCGGTATGCAGTCGCATCTGGATGTTTCCTTCCCGACGGTTGCCACTTACAAGAAAGCACTGGATAAGTTCGCTTCCACCGGTCTGGATGTGCAGATTACCGAATTGGATATCACCACTTCTGACACATCAGAAGCTGGTCTGGAGACACAAGCACAGATGTACAGCGATCTCTTTGATCTCTATGTAGAATACGCAGACAGCATTTCTGCGGTTGTACTCTGGGGTGTAACAGACGATCAGAGCTGGCGTGCATCCAGATTGCCGCTGCTGTTTGATGCAACATATCAGGCAAAGCCGGCTTATTACAGCATCATCGACAACATTGACACTTCCACAATCACTACCAGCGCAACAACTGCCACAACCACAACCACAACGACGACAACGACCACAACGGCAACTACCCCACAGGTGACAGATATACCGTTTAGTACGGTGCCGGGCGATCTTGATGGCGATGAGGTTGTTGCATTGACAGACCTCGTTCTGCTGCAAAAGTATCTGTTGCAGAGACAGTCTTTGACCGCTGAACAGGGAGAAGTTGCAGACTACAATGGTGATGGCAACGTCAATGTAATTGACTTGATTCTGCTCAAGCGTTATATTATCGTCAATCGGTAATCAGCGCACATAGGTATTTGAATAATCGTATTTGGGTAAAAAAAGACCGCCTTTCTTGTTTCGACAGGAAAGGCGGTTTTTAGTTGCATTGAGCGGAAATTTATGTTATAATGAAAAAAAAGGAGGATGTTTTTTCTATGGCACAAACAACAATCGGGAATCCGCTCGGCAGTGCTTCGATTACGAAGCTGATGTTGAAGTTTTCGATTCCCAGCATCATTTCTATGCTGGTCGGTGCGTTGTACAACATCGTAGACCAGCTTTTTATTGGACAAACAGTCGGTATGCTTGGAAACGCTGCCACCAATGTCGCCTTTCCGCTTTCCACTTCCTGTATTGCCTTGTCTCTGCTGTTTGGCATTGGCGGTGCTGCCTGTTTCAATCTGAAAATGGGAGCTGGTGAGAAGGAAGAAGCGTCTTACGCTTTCGGCAACGCTTTTATCATGCTGATTGTCAGCGGTGTCTTGCTGGCTGCGATCAGTATGATTTTCCTGAATCCGCTGCTTCGTCTCTTCGGCGCACCGGATAGCGTTATGCCTTATGCGCAGGAATACATCCGGATCACTGCCATTGGTTTTCCATTTCTGATTCTTACCGCAGGCGGTGGACACTTGATTCGTGCGGACGGCAGCCCTGCTATGACGATGATCTGCAATCTGGTTGGAGCGGTTGTGAACACCATTCTGGATGCGATCTTCGTATTGAAACTCAATATGGGGATGTCTGGCGCAGCGTATGCTACCATCATCGGACAGATTCTCTCTGCCCTGTTGGTGATCATCTATCTCTGTCGGTATCGAAAGGTACAGCTGCAAAAGAAACATCTGCTTCCACAATTCGCATGGATTCGGAAAATCACTGCCATCGGTATGGCATCGTTTTTCAATCAGGTTGCCATTATGGTGGTGCAGATTATTCTGAACAACATGCTGCAACATTACGGTGCTGCTTCGGTGTACGGCGATGCCATTCCGCTTGCCTGTGCCGGTATCATTATGAAAGTCTACCAGATTATCTTTTCTGTTGTCATTGGTCTGGGACAGGGCATTCAGCCGATTGTCAGCTTCAACTACGGTGCAAAAAAATATCCCCGTGTCTGGACAGCGTATCGGATTGCTGTCACAGTCGGGGCAGGGATTTCCATTCTGGCGTTTATTTTCTTCGAGCTGTTCCCACAACAGATTATTTCCCTGTTTGGTGACGGCAGCGAACAATATTATCAGTTTGGTGTACGGTTCTTCCGGATTTTCCTGTTCTTCACTTGGTTGAACTGCTTGCAGCCAATTACAACAACCTTTTTCACTGCCATCGGCAAAGCCATCAAGGGTGCATTCCTGTCTCTGACCCGGCAGATTATTTTCTTCCTGCCACTGTTGCTGATTCTGCCGCTCTTCTTCGGCATTGACGGCATTCTGTACACAGGACCGATTGCTGACCTGCTCTCTGCGATTGTTACAATTCTCATGGTAACGGCAGAATGGCGGTCTATGAAAAAGTTGACACCCGCACAAGAAGGCTAAACTATATCACAAAAAAAGATATCCCGTCCTGCATGGCAGTTCACAGCGTGCCATACAGGACGGGATTTTTCTATCTGATTTTTCTACCGCAATGCTTACAGAACGTCACACTTGCTGCTTGTTTTGTGCCACAATGTGGGCAGAATATCATTGCTGTTGTTGTTCTCCATTTCCGACGACTTTGCATCAGGACGATGGCAAGCACGGAAGAACCTGCCACCAAAATGACAATCCCGCCAACCAGAAATTTCAACAAAGGCGAACTGGCATCGTGATATCTCGTCGTGCTATTGGGCAACGTATTGTTGTTCTGGATGGATATTGGTGGACTGGTCTGTCGTCTGGTGGTTGTCACAACCGTTCTCCCAGCAGTTGTTGTCGCAACCGGATCTGTGACCTCTGCTGCTGCGGTGGCGATTGTTGTCGCTGCCGTTGTCGCTGTTTCTTTTTTGGCGGTTGTCTCTTTCGCTGCTGTGGTTGTCGCTTTTTTCTCTGTTGCCTTCGTTGCCTCTGTCGCTGCAACCGCAGTTGTCACAACCACTTCTTGTGTCACGACTTCTGTCTGTTGGCTCTCTTCTACGGCATTCCCTACGTCTGAAAATGTTGGTGTTGCAAATGTGCCTTTTCCGCTGTCGTAGAGACTGCGCCCCGTCTGAAAGATTCCATTCTCATAATCATTTACTGTAATGGAAATGGTGTCCCCACTGATATTGATGACATCAGATAGTTGGATTTTTGTCGGACCAACCCAATCATCATAGGAATAATACGTATTGTTGACCAACAGTGCTTGCACGTCCGTCAATTTCAATGTCCCATCCGCCTTACATTGCACAATTGTGAGATAGCTGCGGATATTTCCATCTGAATATGGCGTAATCAGCAACGCAACAAAATTTTGCCCACTGCACGAAAATTGTTGCAGCTCCATTGCATAAGACATGCCGCCCATGCGAACAGAACTCAAAAGAAGCGTTCCTTTCACGCTAACAGCATACGTGTTTGTCGTGTTCTTGTCAGTGTCTTCTGCTGTGATAAAAGCAACCAAATTGTCACCGACTGTCTCATATTGCAC
>CAYNPC010000062.1:0-9689 GCA_964399025.1 uncultured Ruminococcus sp.
GTTGCCTTGGAAGCCAGTGCAGAAGAACGAGATACACGAGGATTGACTTCAATTACAGCATACTGCATACTGGTTGGATGCAGCGCAAACTGACAGTTACAGCCGCCCTCTACCTTCAGTTCGGAAATAATATTGATGGCAGCTGTACGCAACATCTGATATTCCCGATCCGTCAATGTTACAGCCGGTGCAATAACGATACTGTCGCCTGTGTGAACACCAACCGGATCAAAGTTCTCCATAGAGCAGACAGTGATTACATTGCCCTTTCTGTCACGGATAACTTCAAATTCGATTTCTTTCCAACCACTGATACACTTTTCAATCAGTACCTGTGTAATCGGAGAGAGACGCAGACCGTTTTTGCAGATATCCCGCAGCATTTCTTCGTTGTCTGCAATACCGCCGCCAGTACCGCCCAGTGTGAATGCCGGACGAACGATAACAGGGTAGTCGATTTCCTTTGCAAAATCAACGGCATCTTCAACAGTTTCAACGACCTTGGAAGGAATGCAAGGCTGATTGATTTTTTCCATCGTGTCCTTGAATGCCTGTCGGTCTTCTGCCTTATGAATGGTCAGCGGATCTGCGCCCAACAGCTTTACGCCGTTTGCTTCCAGAAATCCTTCTTCTGCGAGCTGCATGGAAAGGGTCAGACCGGTCTGACCGCCCATCGTAGAGAGCAGGCTGTCTGGCTTTTCAATCTGGATAATACGCTTTACAACATCCAGTGTCAGCGGTTCAATATAAACCTTGTCTGCCATCGCCTTATCCGTCATAATCGTAGCCGGATTGGAGTTGATCAGAACGACTTCAATGCCCTCCTGCTTCAACGCACGGCAGGCTTGGGTGCCGGCATAGTCAAATTCGGCTGCCTGTCCGATGATAATCGGGCCAGAGCCAATCACGAGCACTTTTTTAATATCACTTCTCAATGGCATGGTTACATTTTCTCCTTTTCCATTCCAGCAAGGAATTCATCAAACAAATATGCAGTATCCAGCGGGCCACCGTGTGCTTCCGGATGGAACTGTACCGTAAAGGCATTGATTTTGTGATAACGGATGCCCTCACAGGTGTGGTCATTTGCATTGACATGCGATACGGTTCCCACTTCCGGATCAAGGCTGTCACCGACAACAGCATAGCCATGATTCTGGCTGGTAACATACGTTTTGCCGCTCTGCAAGTCAATAACTGGCTGGTTTGCACCACGGTGACCGTACTTCAGCTTTTCTGTGCGTGCACCCTGTGAAAGTGCCAGCAGCTGATGTCCCAGACAAATGCCGAAAATCGGAATCCCCAGTGCAGCAACTTCTCTGATATTGTCAATCACTGCCTGATTTTCTGACGGGTCGCCAGGGCCATTGGAAAGCATAATGCCGTCCGGTGCCATTGCCTTGACTTCTTCTGCGCTGGTCAGTGCCGGCAGTACAGTGACTTCACAGCCTCTTGCAACCAGTTCATTCCGGATGTTCCGCTTGTAGCCAAAGTCAAACAATGCCACTTTGTATTTCGGATTCGGATTGCTGTAGACACGCTTCTTGTCACCAGTTACGGAACAGATGGCATCCTTTACCGTGTAAGCACGGATTTTTTCCAGCAAAGCATCCTTCTGTGCATAAACATCTTCCGTTGTAATCGCACCGTTCATGACACCGTATTCCCGAATTTTTCTGGTCAGGCTGCGTGTGTCAATGCTGTGGATGCCAATGATGTTCTGTTTTTCCAGAAAGGAATTGACATCTCCCTCCATACGGAAGTTAGACGGTGTGTTGCACCATTCCCGTACAATATAGCCTCGGATATACGAACGATCCGATTCGCTGTCTGCTTCATTGACACCGTAGTTACCGATCAGCGGAAATGTCTGCATGACAATCTGTCCGTAGTAACTCGGATCTGTCATCGTTTCCTGATAGGCGGTCATACCGGTTGTAAAGACGACTTCTCCGATTGCGGTGCCCTTTACACCAAAATGGATACCCTCCAAAATGGTACCGTCTGCAAGCAGAAGATACGCTTTTTCTCCCTGATTAAACAAAGACATGATTCCAGTCCTTTCCAAAAATTATTTAATATGGCTGCACAGATCTTCCCGCATCCGAATGGCTTCTCTGCGGGCTGCCCCTGCAAAGTCAGTATCCGGACAATCGGATTCTTTCTGATAAGCACACATGATGCCACGGGAAGAATTGACAATTGCCCCCAGACCGTTCTGGTCAAAGGCAGCTGCCACACCAGCAGCACCGCCGCCCTGTGCACCGTATCCCGGTACTAAGAAAAACGTGTGCGGCAGGCGAACACGCAGTTCTTTCAGCTGTTCCGGATAAGTAGCACCAACGACTGCACCAACAGCGGAGTATCCGGATGCACCGATCTGTTCTGCACCCCATGTTTCACACATATCGCCCATTGTGGCATAGACTGTGTTTTCACCGATATGCTGATCCTGCAATTCGCCACTGGATGGGTTGGAAGTCTTCACCAGTACGAAAATGCCCTTATCGGCTTCTTTGCAGATTTTCAGCAGGGGACGGATTCCGTCTGTGCCAAGATAACCATTGACGGTCAGTGCATCGCCGCCGAACGGTTCGAACGTTTCTGTGCCGACCTGTACACAGCCGAGGTGTGCAGTGGCATATGCTTCCATAGTTGCCCCGATGTCATTGCGTTTCCCGTCCGTAATGACAAACATCTGTTTGCTTTTCGCATAGGCAATGGTTTCTGCCAGTACCCGTACGCCCTCATAGCCGTACATTTCGTAGTAAGCAGCCTGTGGCTTTACAGCAGGTACAATGTCATACAGTGCATCAATCAGCGCAAAATTAAATTCTCGGATTGCGTTGGCAGCTGCCCGTAATGTCATACCATCTGTTGCAAAATGTTTTTCTTTGATAAATGCCGGAACATAATCCAGTTTCGGATCCAATCCCACAACAGAGGGGTTTCTGGTCTCCTGAATCCGTTTGATCAGTCTTTCGAATGCCATGCGAATCTCTCCCTTATTTTATATTTCTTGATAACGAATGGTACCGTCTGTCATGGTCAGAACGGGCTTTCCACGGAACGTCATCTGTTTGAAAACCGCATTTCTGGCTTTAGAATGCAGCAATTCCGGCTGCACAGTCCATTCTTTCTGTAAATCAATCAATGTCAGATTTGCCGGTGCGCCGACCTCCAACGTCTGCGGTGGCAGATGCAGGATTTCTCTTGGACGGTCTGCCATCAGGCGGACAATTTCCGGCAATGTCAATTTTTTCTGATGATACAGCGTCAATGTTGCCGCCAGAGAAGTTTCCATTCCGATGACACCGTTTGGAGCATGGTAAAAATCCTGCTTTTCTGCCGGTGTATGCGGTGCGTGGCCTGTGACAATGCAATCAATTGTACCATCCAGTACTCCTTCCAGCACAGCCTGTCTGTCTTCTTCTGTGCGGAGCGGTGGATTCATACGGTAGTCGGCATCTTTTGTCAGCAATTTTTCCTCTGTCATCAGGAAATAATGCGGACAAGTCTCGCAGGTAACAGCGATGCCGGCTTTTTTTGCCTGCCGGATGATTTCAACACTGCCCTTTGTGCTGACGTGTGCAATATGAATTGCGCCATTGACAGCATTTGCCAGAATGATTTCTCTGGCTGTGATATAATCTTCAGAAGCACGATCCATTCCATTGACTTGTAGCTGTTCTGAAATGCGACCCTTGTTCATGATACCGCCGTGAATGATGGACAAGTCCTCACAGTGAGAAATCACAGGCAGCTGCAATGCTTTTGCCTGTTCCAATGCCTGCCGCATCTGTTCTGCATTTTCCACCGGTCTGCCGTCATCGGAAATGGCGCAGATACCGGCTTCCTGCAAGGCAGGATAATCACAGAGCGCATTGCCTTTCATCTGTTCTGTAATGCAGCCAACCGGATGCACATGCACACCAGTTTTCGCAGCTTTTTCTAAGATATACTGTACTGTTTCCGGTGTGTCAATCGTCGGGTTGGTGTTTGGCATACAAGCGACATCCGTCACACCACCAGCCAGTGCAGCAGCCGCACCGGTTATAATATCTTCTTTCTGCGTAAATCCCGGGTCACGCAAATGTACATGCATATCAAACAACCCAGGGAAAATAGTCAACCCAGCAGCAGAGATGACAGTATCAGCCGTCTCTGACAGCGTTCCTGCTGGTACCCGTTTTGCAATGATTCCATCTGCAATCAGGAAATCAAAGGCATCTCCATTGGCATCCGTTGCATTCTGCAATAAAATTGTTGGCATCTGTTGCACCGTCCTTTCTTACATGCTGTATCAGAAAATCGAAACACAATCCACGTGATCCAATTCTCTGACAGAAACCTTTACTTTTTCTGATTGTGCGGTGGGAAGATTTTTTCCGACATAGTCCGGTCGGATGGGCAATTCCCGATGCCCTCTGTCAATCAGAACGGCGAGCTGGATACTGGTCGGGCGACCTCTTGCCAGCACAGCATCCATCGCAGCACGACAACTTCTACCGGTATAAATGACATCGTCTACAAGAATGATTTTTTTGTCTTGTACAGGGAAATCAATTTTTGTTTTTTCTGCATGATTGGTTACAATCCTGTCGTCCCGATAGATGGTAATATCCAGTGCGCCCAGCTCCACACAGCGATGTTCCATCGCATTGATTTTTTCCGCAATGCGTTCTGCCAGAATTGCACCACGGGAATAAATACCAATGAGTGCAATCTGTTCTGCACCGTGATTGCGTTCCAGAATCTCATAGGTAATTCTGGTAATCGCACGCTGCATGGCAGCTTCATCCATAATGGTTTTCAAAGATATGTCGCCCCCTTTCTGCTTTTTTGCATAAAAAAAGCTCACCCATCCGCAGACGAGTCAGCCCATAGCAATATAGCGGGTAGCTGCAAAGATCCCGCTGCACTACAAATTATAATCAGCTTGAAACGCCTTCTCAACCTCTCTGGATTGACTTAAAGGATTCACTGTTGCTATTATACCACAGAACAAAAAGCTTGTCAATCGCATTTAGTGGGAAATGAAAAAAATTAATATTAAAGAGAAAAACGGAAACAATGATTCTGGAACGTCAGAAAAGCAATCGAACAGGAGGTTCTGAATGAAAACGAAATTAGCATTGCTTCGGGCAGCACAGGCAAAGTTTGCATCCTATTCACAGGAGCAGGTGGATCATATTTTTCATGCCGCAGCGATGGCAGCAAATCGAGAACGCATTGCGCTGGCAAAAATGGCAGTAGAAGAGACAGGGATGGGCGTTGTGGAGGACAAGGTCATCAAGAATCACTATGCCGCAGAAAATCTCTATCATGCCTATAAAGATACGAAAACATGCGGTGTCATCGAACGAGATACAACGGCTGGAATTGTACGGATTGCGGAACCGGTTGGGGTGATTGCAGCAGTGATTCCGACAACCAATCCCACTTCAACAGCGATTTTCAAAACGCTGATCAGTTTGAAAACCAGAAATGCCGTGATGATTTCACCACATCCTCGTGCGAAACGGTCGACGATTGCTGCTGCTCGTGTCGTATTGGAAGCAGCGGTGGAGGCAGGTGCACCAGAGAATATCATTGGCTGGATTGCAGAACCATCTCTGGAATCCACACAGCTGCTGATGCAGGAGGCAGATCTGATTCTGGCAACAGGTGGACCCGGCATGGTAAAAGCGGCTTATTCCAGTGGAAAACCCGCATTGGGTGTTGGTGCTGGCAATACGCCAGCCGTGATTACAAAAACGGCAGATTTACGGCTTGCCGTGCATTCTATCGTGCACTCTAAAACGTTTGACAATGGAATGATTTGTGCTTCGGAGCAATCTGTCATTGTGGAAGACTGTATTTATGACAGCGTAAAAGCGGAATTTCAGAAAAGTGGCTGCTATTTTCTGTCACCGGAAGAGACCGAACGGATGCGGCATATCATTCTTGTGAATGGCGCATTGAACAGTAAAATTGTGGGACAATCTGCAATCAGCATTGCGGCACTTGCGGAGATTTCTGTACCGGAAGAGACAAAAGTGTTGATCGGAGAAGTGACAGATGTCCACACAACAGAAGCATTTGCACATGAAAAATTGTCTCCGATTCTGGCAATGTATCGGGCAAAGCATTTCGAAGATGCACTGGAAAAGGCAGATTGTCTGGTACAGGATGGCGGGTATGGACATACAGCGGCATTGTATGTCGACACTGTCCGTGCATCGGAGCAGGTGGAACAATTTGCAGCACGAATGAAAGCGTGCCGGATTGTCATCAACACACCCTCTTCACAGGGTGGCATTGGAGATTTGTATAATTTCTATCTGACACCATCTTTGACATTGGGTTGTGGCACTTGGGGCGGCAATTCCGTTTCGGAAAATGTTGGTGTAAAACATCTGCTGAACATCAAAACAGTGGCAGAGAGGAGAGAAAATATGCTCTGGTTCCAGACACCACAGAAGATTTATTTCAAGAAAGGTTGTCTGCCTTTTGCCTTGCAGGAATTGCAACAAGGATTGCACAAAAAGCGAGCCTTTGTTGTGACAGATCGGTATCTGTTCCAAAGTGGTATGGTGCACAACATCACAAAACAATTGCAGGAAATGGGAATGCATTGTCAGATATTTTCGGATGTATCGCCTGATCCGACCTTGTCTTGTGCAAAGCAGGGGGCTGTACAGATGCAGCAATTTTCACCAGATGTGGTGATTGCATTTGGTGGCGGTTCGGCGATGGATGCAGCTAAAATTATGTGGGTGCTGTATGAACATCCGGATGTTGATTTTTCAGACATGGCAATGCGATTTATTGACATTCGCAAGCGTGTTTATGCGTTTCCTGAAATGGGTGAAAAAGCGTATTTTGTGGCAATCCCGACTTCTTCCGGCACAGGTTCGGAAGTGACACCATTTGCAGTCATCACGGAGGAAGAAAGCGGCGCAAAATATCCATTGGCAGATTATGCGCTGTTGCCTGACATGGCGATTGTAGACACAGACCTTATGATGACACAACCACCGGCACTGACAGCAGCTGCTGGGATTGATGCACTGTCTCATGCGATAGAAGCGTATGTTTCTGTTATGGCAAATGATTTTACAGATGGGTTGGCAATACAAGCCATCAAAAATATTTTCGCCTATCTCCCGATTTGCTATACAGATGGCGCAAATCGACCGGATGCCAGAGAAAAAATGGCACATGCAGCAACGTTAGCAGGGATGGCGTTTGCCAACGCTTTTCTGGGAATCTGTCACTCTATGGCGCACAAGCTGGGGGCATTTCATCATCTGCCACATGGAATTGCAAATGCTCTGTTGTTGCCGGAAGTGATGCGATATAATGCGAATCCTGTGCCGCAAAAAATGGGAACATTTTCGCAATACGCTTATCCGCAGGCACTGGAACGTTATTGTGAAATTGCCGCTGCAATTGGCATTTACGATGAGAGTAAGGAAGCCATTCTGGATGCGTTGATTGAACGGATTGACCAGCTCAAAGAACAGATTGGAATCCGGAAAACAATTCGGGATTATGACATTACAGAAGAAGCATTCCTTGCAACACTGGATGAGATGACGGAGCAGGCATTTGATGACCAGTGCACGGGTGCAAATCCACGCTATCCGTTGCGATCGGAAATCAAAGAAATTTATCGGAACGCCTATTATGGCGCAGTATAATCCATCCGAAATCAGTGGACAGATACACAGTCTGCCCACTGATTTTTTGGAATCATAGAAAAATCTTGCAACGGATATTGCTTTTTTTAGTGAGATGTGCTATAATAGACAGGAAATTTGTCAGATGATATTGCTGTTTTAAACAGTGTCTGGTACAAATAGAATTTGAAAATGAAAACAGGAAGGAATGTAAAATAATGCCAATTACAGAGCTACTGCAACAGAACGCAGAGAAATATGGTGCGGATGTCAGTCTGGTAGAAATCACACCGCCGCCAACGACACAAGGTAGATTGACGTGGAAAGAATATGCGCTGATTGAATCCGGAACGGCACAACCAATCCGGCGAGAGATGACATGGGCAGCTTTTAATCAGCAAGCAAACCGGTTTGCGAACTTTTTGCTTTCCCGTGGGATTCAGAAGGGAGAAAAAGTTGCGATTCTGCTGATGAACTGTCTGGAATGGCTGCCGGTCTATTTTGGGATTCTGAAAGCCGGTGCAATTGCAGTTCCGTTGAATTATCGCTATACCGCAGAGGAGATTCATTACTGTCTTTCTTTGGCAGAAGCAGATTTTCTGGTATTTGGACCGGAATTTACAGGACGGGTGGAAGAAATCTGCGATTGTGTACCACGGGTGAGAAGTCTGCTTTATGTCGGAAAAGAATGCCCGACTTTTGCAGAAAGCTATGAACAGCTGACACAGTATTGCACATCACGGAATCCGGACATTCCGCTGACAGAAGAGGATGATGCAGCCATCTATTTTTCGTCTGGTACAACTGGGTTTCCGAAAGCAATTCTACATACACACAGAAGTCTGTCTCACGCAGCAAAGGTAGAACAGAATCACCATGGACAAACCAAGGATGATGTTTTCCTCTGCATTCCGCCATTGTATCATACAGGGGCAAAAATGCACTGGTTTGGCTCGCTGCTGACCGGTGGAAAAGCGGTTTTGTTGCGTGGTGTCAAGCCGGAATGGATTCTGAAAACCGTTTCTGAAGAACATTGTAGTATTGTCTGGCTGTTGGTGCCGTGGGCACAGGATTTATTGGATGCGTTGGATCGTGGCGATCTGCATTTGGAAGATTACAGTTTGTCACAATGGCGTTTGATGCACATTGGTGCGCAGCCAGTGCCGCCGTCACTGGTCAATCGTTGGAAACAGTATTTTCCACATCACTTGTATGATACCAACTATGGATTGAGTGAATCTATTGGTCCCGGCTGTGTACATCTTGGTGTAGAAAATGCGCACAAAATCGGTGCAATCGGAAAGGCTGGCTATGGCTGGGAAGTGAAAATTGTAGACAGCAACCGCAACACAGTAAAACAAGGTGAAGTCGGAGAACTGGCAGTCAAAGGTCCGGGTGTCATGAAATGTTATTATCGGGATGAAAAAGCAACAGAAGAAGTGTTGCAAGATGGCTGGCTCTTTACTGGCGATATGGCACAGGAAGACGAAGATGGGTTCTTGTATCTGGTTGACCGGAAGAAAGATGTTATTATCACAGGTGGTGAAAACATCTATCCTGTACAGATTGAGGATTTTCTGCGGCAGCATGAAGCCATCAAAGATGTGGCGGTGATTGGACTGCCAGATGCCCGACTGGGTGAAATTACAGCTGCTGTTGTAGAGGTAAAGCCGGAAGCAACGTTGACAGAAGAGATGTTGCAGGAATTTTGTATGGCATTGCCACGCTACAAGCGACCAAGAAAAATTATTTTTGCAGATGTACCGAGAAATCCAACCGGTAAAATTGAAAAGCCAAAGCTGCGGAAACGGTATTGCGCTGAAAATCTGGTAGCGAAAGAAACCGGTGTGGAATAAAACAGGAAAGGATGATGGAGATGAAAAAATTATTGCTTGGCAATGCTGCTGTAGCAAGAGGGGCATATGAAGCTGGTGTGCGAGTTGTTTCTTCTTATCCAGGAACACCCAGCACAGAAATTACAGAGCAGATTGTGCAATATGATGAAATTTATGCAGAGTGGGCACC
>CAYNPC010000063.1:0-9672 GCA_964399025.1 uncultured Ruminococcus sp.
AAAAACGCCAGAATCTGCTCCTGAAAAACGAACACGCCACCGAGACAAGCACCCAGCAGCACCGCCACCGCTGTGATTAGTGCCACCAGTGCATACCGTTTCTCTTTCTTCTCTCTCTTTTCTTCTGGAACAGAAACAGGCTCCCTGCAAAACGGACAGTATACCGCCGTGCTTCTAATTTCTTTCCCACATTTCTTACAATACATGTTTCATCCCATTCCCTTTCAGTCTCAACAACGATGCCATTTTCATCAGCAACGTGCATTATTCTTCGTCTAACTTCAACACACTCATGAATGCTTCCTGCGGTACTTCTACCGTGCCCAGCTGCCGCATCCGCTTCTTGCCCTCTTTCTGCTTCTCCAACAGCTTCTTCTTTCTTGTGATATCACCGCCGTAACACTTCGCCAGTACATCCTTCCGCATTGCCTTGATTGTCTCTCTGGCAATGATTTTTCCACCAATCGCTGCCTGCACCGGCACTTCAAACAGCTGCCGTGGAATGTTTTCTTTCAACTTCTCTACAATCTTTCTTGCCCGTTCATACGCCTTGTCCTTGTGAATAATGAACGACAACGCATCAATTACATCCCCGTTCAACAGAATATCCAACTTGACCAGCTGTGACGGCGCATAACCTGTCACCTCATAGTCAAAAGATGCATAGCCCCGTGTTCTGGATTTCAGCACATCAAAGAAATCATATACAATTTCATTCAATGGCAGATTGTATTTCAGAGAAACTCTCGTATCATCCAGATACTGCATATCCACAAAAACACCTCTCCGGTTCTGACAGAGTTCCATGACATTGCCTACAAAATCCGGCGGTGTCAGAATTTCTGCTTTCACCATCGGCTCTTCTGCCAACTGAATCAAAGCCGGATCTGGATAATTGGTCGGATTGTCAATCATCTGCACTTCTCCGTTTGTCATCGTAACCCGATAAATAACAGAAGGGGCTGTGGTAATCAAATCCAGATTGTACTCCCGCTCCAGACGCTCCTGAATGATTTCCATATGCAGCAAGCCCAGAAATCCGCAACGGAATCCAAAGCCCAATGCAATCGAGGTCTCCGGCTCAAACGACAAAGAGGCATCGTTCAACTGCAACTTTTCCAATGCTTCCCGCAAGTCACCGTATTTTGCACCATCTGCCGGATAAATACCGGAGAACACCATCGGGTTGACCTTCCGATAACCCGGCAGCGGTTCGTCACAAGGACGATCTGCCAACGTGACCGTGTCACCTACACGTGTATCGCCAATGCTCTTGATGGAAGCAGAGAGATAGCCAACCTCTCCGGCAGACAGCTGCCCGACATTGACCAGATTTTTGGTATCCATATAGCCAGCTTCTACAATTGTAAATTCTGCGCCGGTTGCCATCAGACGAATCGTATCTCCGACCTTGACCGTGCCCTCTTTGACCCGAATATAGATGACAACACCCTTATACGCATCATAATAGCTGTCAAAAATCAACGCCTTCAGCGG
The DNA here is from genome assembly GCA_964399025.1 of uncultured Ruminococcus sp. GTDB lineage: Bacteria > Bacillota > Clostridia > Oscillospirales > Ruminococcaceae > Ruminococcus_C. The sequence continues at coordinate 1,498 of CAYNPC010000063.1, forward strand.
CGCATTTTCATCGCCTTTTGGTGCTGGAATATCTGTCACAATCCGCTCCATGACTTCCCCGATGTTAATGCCCTCTTTGGCGGAAATCCGTGGCGCATCCATCGCCGGAATGCCAATGACACTTTCAATTTCCTGACAAACCCGTTCCGGATCCGCTGCCGGTAGGTCAATCTTATTGACAACCGGTACAACCTCCAGATCGTGCTCAATGGCAAGATAGGTGTTCGCCAGTGTCTGCGCTTCAATGCCCTGTGAGGCATCTACTACCAGAATTGCACCCTCACAAGCTGCCAGACTACGAGAAACTTCATAGTTGAAGTCAACGTGACCCGGTGTGTCAATCAGATTGAACACATAGGTTTTCCCATCCTTCGCCTTATAATTCAGACGGACGGCACGGGCTTTGATGGTAATCCCCCGTTCCCGTTCAATGTCCATATTGTCCAGAATCTGTTCTTCCATATCCCGTTTCGCCACCGTAAACGTCTGCTCCAGAATCCGGTCTGCCAACGTGGACTTCCCGTGGTCAATATGTGCAATAATACAAAAATTCCGAATTTGTTCCATTCTGCTTTTTCTCCTTTTCGAAACTGCCTTTTCCTTTGTTTTTTGTACTTTTCATTATACCACATCGCTTCATTCCTTGTAAAGCTTTATTTTCCTGTAATTTGGAAAATCTGCCCACAAACCACGTGTTACACCCTTGACATTCTTTTTCCAAAATGCTATAATGATAGCGGCATCTGCCCCTTATGAAAATAAGGTATAATCTACACCCTTTCCGGTTATCCTATCTTTCAAAAAGATTCTCCGGAAAGGCGGTTATTTTTTATGTCAGATTCTACAGAAACAGAACGGCAACAACAAATCGCAGACCTGATTGTGGAAACCGGCAGCATCCGCACACAGAATGCCAGACATCTCATTCACTGTCTGACCATCATCGGACAGGTAGAAGGGCATTATATTCTCTCTGCGGAACATAAAACAACCAAATATGAGCATATCATTCCGGCATTGATTGCCATTGAACAGGATCGCAGCATTGAGGGTCTGATCATCCTGCTCAACACAGTCGGCGGGGATGTGGAAGCTGGGCTTGCCATTGCAGAGATGATTGCCGGTATGGAAACCCCGACCGTTTCTCTTGTGCTCGGCGGTGGACACTCCATCGGTGTGCCGTTGGCAGTCAGCGCAAAACGCTCTTTCATCGTGCCCTCTGCCACAATGACGATTCACCCTGTCCGTACCAATGGACTGGTCATCGGCGTGCCGCAGACGTTTGCGTATTTTGAACAGATTCAGACCCGTATTACAGAATTTATCACACGATGCAGTCACATTTCAACGGAACGATTGCTGGCATTGATGCACTGCACTGATGCCATTGCAAACGATGTCGGTTCCATTCTGACCGGAGAACAGGCTGTCGCAGAAGGATTGATTGACCAGCTTGGCACGCTCCACGATGCCATTGCCTGTCTCTATCAGCTGATTGATGCCACACCGCCTCGTTATCCAGATCCCCCTGCACCGTGATTTGCAACCAGAAAGGAAGCTTGCTGTGGGAAGAAAAAAGAAACCTGCCCCGAAAAAAAGCAAAAGCGATCAGCAGGATACCCAGACTTTGAATGCTGCCAGCATCAAAGCCGCAGCTGCAAAGGAGCTACAGGACGAAAGAGAAACGGATCTGAAATTTCAATCCGTGCTTTTGTTCGTTGCCTCTGCGTTATCTTTGCTGGTGATTTTTGTCGCCGGTTCTTCCGGCTGGAATTATCTGCATAATATCTTACTGGGGTTATTCGGAACATCGGTATTGGTGTTGCCGGCTACCCTGTTTTTAGCCGGTCTGTTCCTGCAACGAACCGTGCAAGGTTGCCAACCGAAACCACACCGTCCGCAGAAAGTCAGCCAGTATTTTCTGCTGGGACTTGCGCTTTCCGCACTGATCAGCGGCTTTGTCCAGATCTGGTTTGGAGATGCGCTGCGGACAAAAGACATTGTGAAAATCTGTCAGCAGTTCTATCGGGAAGGACAGGACACCCCATTTCTACACGGCGGTGCTATCAGCATTTTTCTCGCCTATCCGTTTTCTGCTTGGATTGGCAAACCGGGAGACAAAATCTGTATCATCATTTTGTTGTTCCTCGTTGTCATGTGGCTGATGAACTGGGATATGCGGGATTTGTGGCACTGGTGCTGCAAAATGGGCAGAAAATGCAAGAAATTTCTGCTGGCAGAAGAAAACACCACGCTTTCCGAAGACGATGTGCCGGAATTTGCAGAGGAAACCGGAAAAAAACCAAGCTTCTTCTCCCGATTCCGCCGGAAAACAGAACCGGAACTGGAAGCGGCAGATATGGAAGCAACGGACATGGAAGCAGATGCATTTCTGCAAACATTTTCACAGATGCCGACAGAAGAAGACTTTATGCCAGAGCCGGAACCACTGCCCAAACCGGAACCGCCTTTTCTGGAACCCTTCCAGATGGATATTCCTGTGACCGCAGCAGAACTGGCGCAAGAGCCTGCACCGGTTTCTTCTGAAAAGCCCCCTGTCACAAAAAAGACAAGGGCATCCTCTACTTATCAGTTGCCGAATATCCGGTTGCTGCGCAACGGCACCGGTCGTTCCCAAAGCCCGGAAATCCGGGCGGAACTGGAGCGCAACAAAGAACGACTGCAAAGAACCTTGCGGGATTTCAACGTCAATGTCACCATGAAAGATGCCTTGCGTGGACCATCTGTCACACGCTATGAAATTCAGCCACAGGCAGGGGTAAAGGTTTCTAAAATCACCGGTCTGGCAGATGACATTGCCCTCAGTCTGGCGGCACAAAGTGTCCGGATTGAAGCCCCGATTCCCGGAAAATCTGCGGTCGGCGTGGAAGTGCCAAACACAAAAAAAGACACCGTTATGTTACGGGATATTCTGGAATCACCTGCTTTTCAGTGTTCCAAGAGTAAATTATCTTTTGCAGTCGGACGAAACATTGCCGGCGAAGCGATTGTCGGCGATATTGCCAAAATGCCGCACCTTATTATTGCTGGTGCAACTGGTTCTGGTAAATCTGTCTGCACGAACTCCATCATCATGAGTATTCTGTTCCACGCAACACCAGATGAGGTCAGACTGATTCTGATTGACCCGAAAATTGTAGAATTTCGGGTTTATGAAAACATTCCCCACCTGCTCATTCCGGTTGTCACCGACCCGAAAAAAGCTGCTGGTGCATTGAACTGGGCAGTACAGGAAATGGAACGGCGTTATCAACTCTTTGCAGACAACGGCGTGCGGGATCTGGCAGATTTTAACCGGAAAGCCAGCCAGCAACCAGCATTGGAAACCCTGCCGCAGATTGTCATTGCCATCGACGAGTTGGCAGACCTGATGATGACGGCTTCTAAAGAAGTCGAAGATGCCATCTGCCGTCTGGCACAAAAGGCAAGAGCAGCTGGGATGCACTTGATTATTGCGACACAACGACCAACAACCGATATCATTACCGGTCTGATTAAGGCAAATATCCCAAGCCGGATTGCGCTTTCCGTCATGTCACAGGTCGACTCCCGTACCATTCTGGATATGGGCGGCGCAGAAAAGCTGCTGGGACATGGCGACATGCTCTATCTGCCAAACGGTATGCCAAAGCCCATCCGTCTGCAAGGCTGCTACGTTTCCACAGAAGAAATCGAAGCAACCGTCGATTTCATCAAACAGCAGGCACAGACGACATATGATGCCCAGATTCTGGAGGGCATTGAACAGAATATTCCTGTTACAAAAGGCGAACGCAACAGCGCAGAATCCAGTCACAATGATAATAAAGATCCGATGCTGGAGGAAGCCATTGCCATTGTCGTAGAATTCGGGCAGGCTTCTACTTCCTCTCTACAGCGTCATCTGAAACTGGGCTACGCCCGTGCCGCCCGCATCATGGACGAACTGGAGAAAATGGGCATTATCGGCCCATACGACGGTGCGAAACCACGAAAAGTACTGATGACCAAACAGCAGTACGAAGAACGGAAAATGCGGCACTTACCATAAATTCTGAAAAAAGGAGATCCAATATGCAGGGCTTTTTACCTGTCACAAAAGAAGAACTGCTGGAAACCGGTGTTTCTCAGCCTGACTTCGTCTATGTCATCGGCGATGCCTACGTCGATCACCCCAGCTTTGGTGCTGCGATCATTTCACGGCTGCTCGCCGCACAGGGCTACAGCGTTGCAATCCTATCCCAACCGGATTGGCGCAACACCAAGGATATCACTCGTTTCGGAAAGCCACGACTTGCTTTTCTGGTGACGGGTGGGAATATTGATTCGATGGTGGCACATTACACGGCTGCCAAGCGCAAGCGCAGCAAGGATATGTATTCCCCCGGTGGAAAAGCCGGACTGCGCCCCGATCGGGCTGTGATTACGTATTGCCAGTGTATCCGCAAAGCATATCCGGATGCGATCATTGCCATCGGCGGACTGGAAGCTTCCCTGCGGCGATTTGCACACTACGATTACTGGTCAGACAGCGTCAGACCGTCCGTTTTAGTGGAAAGCGGTGCCGATTTGCTCATGTATGGCATGGGCGAACACCAAGTGACAGAACTGGCTGCCCGTCTCAATCAGGGAGAACCCATTTCTGCCTTGACAGATATCCGTGGCACTTGCTATCTGACAGATCCGGTCAACACGCCTTGGGGGGCGGTACAGTGTCCGGATTATGCACAAGTTTGCAGTGACAAAAAAGCGTACGCAAAAGCCACCCGACAACAATACGATCAGCAGGACGAAATCTACGGCAAGACGGTCATTCAGCGACATGGCAAACAGATGCTGGTACAGAATCCACCTGCGCTGTCTCTCACACAAGAAGAACTGGACGATGTTTATCGTCTCCCCTATCAGCGCAAACCACATCCTATGTATGATGTACAGGGCGGTGTGCCGGGAATTGCGGAAGTACAGTTTTCCATTGCGCACAACCGTGGCTGTTTTGGCTACTGTAATTTCTGCTCCATTGCACTGCATCAGGGACGGCGTGTCACCTGCCGCAGTGAGGCTTCTATTCTGGAGGAAGCAGAAAAAATCACAGCGATGCCAAACTTCAAAGGCTACATCCATGATGTCGGTGGCCCGACTGCCAATTTCCGTTCGCCATCCTGCCAGAAGCAGCTGACAAAGGGACTTTGCAAGGGAAAGAAATGCCTTGCCCCGACTGTCTGTCCGGCGATTCATGCAGACCATACAGAATACTTACAGATTCTGCGTAAATTGCGCAGCCTGCCAAAAGTAAAAAAAGTTTTTATCCGTTCTGGTATCCGGTTTGACTATCTGCTGGCAGATCCGGATGATACATTTTTCCGGGAGCTGGTACGAGAACACACCAGCGGACAACTCAAAGTCGCACCGGAACATTGCAGCAACCATGTACTGGACTACATGGGAAAGCCACATATTGAAACCTATCAGAAATTTCAGAAGCGATTCTATGAAATCACTAAGAGCATTGGCAAGGAACAGTATCTTGTGCCCTACCTGATGTCTTCTCATCCGGGCAGTACGTTGCAGGATGCCATTTCTCTTGCACTCTATCTGAAAGAAAATCACATCCATCCGGAACAGGTGCAGGATTTCTACCCGACACCGGGTACCATTTCCACCTGCATGTATTATACAGAATATGACCCCTATACGATGGAACCCGTCTTTGTCCCGAAAACCGAACAGGAAAAAGCATTACAGCGTGCCCTGCTGCAATATTATCTGCCGCAAAATCACGCACTGGTACTGTCTGCCCTGCGGCAAGCCGGTCGATTGGATCTCATCGGCAATGGGCCACACTGTCTTGTTCCACCTATGTCCAACCGTCAGAATGCATCGACAAAACGACCCGAACGAAATGGAGGGAATGCAAAATGGCAACCAAAGAAAAACCCACCACAAAACGCAAAACCACAAAAAAGGACGCAAAAAAAGACCAGCCGAAAAAAATAATCGGCATTGTTGTTTTATTGATCATCGCCATTCTTGGCTGTTGCAAAGCCTTTGAAGATGGCGATGGGATTCTCACAACCTCCAACACCGCCAGCGCAACCGTCACATTTCTGGATGTCGGACAGGGCGATAGTGTCCTGATTCAGACAGACGATGCCACCGTCTTGATTGATGGCGGCGAACGAGATCAAGGCAGCGTGGTATGGGATGACTTGCAGAAATATGGTGTCACCACCATCGACTATGTGATTGCTTCTCATCCGCATTCTGACCACATCGGCGGTCTGATTACCGTCTTGAACAACGCTGCAACCACTTCCGATCTGACGGTTTCTGCTGTGATATTACCAGATGTGCCGGACGAAAGTGTGCCAACAACCCGTACTTATGAATTGTTCTTAGATGGCATAGATGCCAACGGGATTACACCCACGTTCCTCTCGGAAAAAGAGACACTCTCTCTGGGCACAGACGCATCATTACAACTGATTCCACCACCTGCTGGTGAAACTTATAGCTCGCTGAATGACTATTCCATCGCCGCTTATCTGGACTGCGGCGGAAAGACATTCCTGTTTACCGGCGATGCCGAAAAAGAAGAGGAAGCCGACTGGATTTCGACTGACGCATTCTCCGGCATCTCAGACATCGACGTATTCAAAGCCGGTCATCACGGCAGCAGAACTTCCTCCAGTGAAACGCTGTTGGTACAGATGCAGCCGACTTATGCCGTTATTTCCTGCGGCGTAGACAATTCTTACGGACATCCACACAAGGAAGCGTTGCAACGCTTGGGCAGCTACTGTGATACCATCTATCGCACCGATACAGACGGTACGGTGATTTGTACTGTGAAAGACGGTACGCTGCAATGGCGTTTTGACAAGGGGTGAGACAATGATTATCATTGACCGCATTGCAGATGGCATTGCCGTTCTGGAGACGGAAAACGGCATACAGCAGATTTCCGCCCAACAATTGCCGCCTGAGGCAAGAGAAGGCGATGTTGTGCAAATCATACAACAACAATATCAGGTCGATGCCATCGCAACGGCACAACGGCGTACAATGATGCTGCGCCGCCTGCAAAAAATGAAAAAAGGAAGGAAATGAATGGAAACTGATCGATTGATCATCGGCGGTGGTGCTGCTGGCACCTTTGCAGCGTTGCTGCTCGCTGCCGCCGGAAAACATTGTGTCATTTTGGAAAAAAATGGACAAATCGGACGGAAACTCCGCATTACCGGAAAAGGTCGTTGCAATCTGACAAATGATTGCGATCTGGATGCCATGCTGTCGCATATCCCCAGAAATCCAAAATTTCTGTACAGTGCTTTTTCACGCTGTATGCCACGGGATGTGATGCAGTTCTTTGAACAGCTGGGCGTTCCGCTCAAGGTGGAACGGGGCAATCGGGTTTTCCCTGTCAGTGACAAGGCGGAAGACATTGTTGCCGCAATCCAGCGTGCCTTACGGAACGCAGAAATTCCGGTCTATCGGGAAACCGTCACCAAACTATTGCTGGAAGACGGTCGCTGCAAAGGCGTGCAGACTGCCTCCGGCAAACAATATTTCGCAAACAGTGTTCTGCTGGCAACCGGCGGGGCTTCTTATCCGGCAACTGGTTCTACTGGCGATGGCTACGCTCTGGCAAAACAGGCTGGTCATACCATTCAACCGCCACTCCCTGCGCTGGTTCCACTGGAAATTCAGGAAGACTGGTGTAGCGAACTGGCAGATCTCTCTCTGCGCAATATTTCCCTCCGGTTATACAACGGAAAGAAATGTCTCTACGACGCACTGGGGGAAATGCAGTTCACTCGTTTTGGCGTAACCGGTCCATTGGTTCTGACCGCAAGCTCGCTTCTGCCCGAAAATATTCCAACAGATGGCAGCTGCCGACTGGTTCTAAACTGCAAACCCGGTCTGACACCAGAACAGCTTGATCGCCGCATACAGCGGGATTGTGCCGCCCACCCTAATCAGGCAATGGGGACACTGTTCCGAGGCTTGCTGCCGTTCAAGCTGGTGCCTGTCTTTTTACAAGTCGCTGGCATTCCGCCAGAAACAAAGGCAAACGCCCTGACGAAAGAACAACGACAAACGCTGGTGCAATGCCTACAGGCGTTTCCGCTGCACATCACCGCCAGACGTTCTATGAAAGAGGCCATCATCACA
>CAYNPC010000064.1:0-9617 GCA_964399025.1 uncultured Ruminococcus sp.
TTGTCTATTGACAAATGAAAAAAACCATGTTATAATAAACATGTAAGATAAAGGCAGGTTCGTTGAAAACGTTTTTATCTTGCGGACATTTCAATTACATTATAAATATTGGTAAAATTCAATCATTTACCAATGGAAAGGACAAGCTTATGATGAACACGAAAAAATTCTTGGCAGGCATTCTGGCAATGGCTTCTGTTGCATCTTGCGCAAGCGTAATGGCAAATGCAGAAGAAGTCAATGTTGTAGGAGTTTCGTATGAAACACTTGCAGCATCGGTTGTTGCCAACGACGGCACAGAAATCCCGGCAGGTTCTATTGCGGTTTCTGTTTCCGTTGCAAACAACGCTGGTTTTCAGGGCGATTCTCTGACATTCAATGTTGGAAACGCAGTCGCACTGACCAACGCAGACGGTGCGCCAGTTGTGGACAACGGCGAAGTTTTGGGCGAAGATGCTGTAGTGTCTTCTGCACAGAATAGCAGCACATTTGTAGTTGCATATGTGGCAACAGAAGAAAAGGATGCTGATGGCGAACTGTTCACATTCTATCTGTCTGATCCGGCAGATGTGACAGTTTCGAAGACGGAAGCATTGCAGACATCGGTTGCAGATGACACTAATATCACCGTCAAAAAGTATTGGATCAGAGGCGATGTGGATGGCGATTTGTACATTAGTGTGGAGGATGCCGTTGCACTGTCGAGTGCGATTGCCAAAGCAGGCGGAATAATGTTGGATACTGAAAGTGCAAATGAAAATCTTTCCTACTTCTTCCCGGACACGCTTCTCCCGGATGCCAATTATTTGGACGGTAATGGAGATGAGTATCTTATGGACGGAACAGTGGAAGACGAAGATTCAGATGTGCAGCATCTTTTGACGTACTATGCACAGATAGCGTCCGGCACTGGTTACGATGATCCGGGCTGGTATTTTGGCGAAAAAATTAAGTACACTGTAACACTGTAAGGTAATACAAAACATACGAAATGAAAAACGGGAGAAAGAGATTTGCTCTTGAATATTCGGCACATTTCTTTCTCCTCATTGTAAAGGAGTTAAGACTTGAAAAAATTCAATAAATTTTTATCGGTTATAGTTTCAGTCGTTATGGCTTTGCAGGTCTTTTCCATCATTTCGATTTGCTCCGCAGCAGACGAGAGTGAGGAATATGAAATTCCTTATTTCGTAGAGACTGCTCCCATTTTGTCACAAGAAGACGAAGAAGAAACTTCTGAGAATCCAGACCTTGCTGCTTTAGCGGTTGCATATGGATATGAAGCAGATACATTTCAATTTCCTAATTTCATTATGGCTGATAAAGATACAATACCAAAAGATATATACGATGAAGCTTATCAGACTATGAAAGATAGTATAACATTTGAAGAAGAAGCGCATGAAACAGTAGAATTAGTAAATTTAGGAGAATTGGGAAATTGTTATGGTATATCTGCTCTTTCTGTTTTGGTGCACAATGGTGTTCTGACAGCAGATGATTTATATGCAGGAGCAGAAACATTGCATGATATAGAATGGAATTATGAAATTGCGAAAATTATTTATTATTATTCTTGTTCTCAAATCTATCACGATACAACACTGGCGTTTTATCAGGATTCGTGCTTAGCCAGTGCAGAAGAAAATGTGGAAACATTATTATCAGTAGCAAGGCGGTGTCAGGAAGATAACCGCTATTTTCAAATCAGTTATCAACAATACAATGATGAAATGTCATTTAGCCATGCTGTAACTGGAATTGGCATGGCAGAAGGCAACTGGTCTTTTGATGGGGTTTCTTATGATACTTGTATTTTGACATATGATTCTAATGGCATATCAGCAGACGATTCTTCGCTTGCAGGTGGCTTTACAGGGCAGCTCTGTATTTATATCAACTCTGAAACAGATGAATTTTGTGTTCCGGGAATTGGTGTTAGTACACAAAACGGAGGTTGTATCGCAAATACAACAGATGATGCAGAGTTGTTCCAATATCGTGCCAAAGTAAAAGGGATTGATTCGTTATCAACAGATATCTCCAATGTAGCACAAGTATATTATTATTCTAACTCTTATGGAACAACGTTATCAGCATTGTCGGAAGATGGTGAATGGGTTGACATTACAGAGTATCGTGCTGGTGCTTATAAAGATTCATGGGGGAACTCTTTTTTAATTTATCCATCGTCTGCATATCATATTGAACAAAATAATGCTCAAGCATACCAGAATAAGATTCAATATTCTGGTGGTAGTGGCTCTATATATGGTGCTACATGGGGTGCGGATTATTGCACAAGATATGCTGCAGATAGTGCACACAATTACGCAATTGATGCTACGCCTGACTCGATTTCCGTTACAAATAAGGGGTTGATTGAAAATGTGGAAGATGCACGAGATGAAGAAAGAGCAGTTCCGCAAATGTCTGTAACGGTATCCTTGTCTTATGATGATTATTCGTATGGGACAGGGTATTTTTATTTTATGGGGGATGCAGATGAGGGCGATACGGTTACAATGGAAAAGGCAGATGATGGTGTAATCGTCTCCTCTAAGAATGGAAATATATTAAAAGGTTGGCTGCAGTTGTATAGCACGCATGATCCCCAGAATATTTCCATAAAAGGCAGTTTCTATGCTACGAATGAAAATGATAAAATGGTAATTTATCTGGATGTAGACGGAGACGGCGTGTATGAATCTCCATTGGAAAATGGGGATGTAGATGGAGATGGCGACATTACTGTAGAAGATGCGGTTTCTGTATTGCAATATTATGCAGAATCTTGTGCGAGCTTGACCGCATCTCGTGACCTCAATACCTATTATCCACTGAGTATAGACACGGCTGATGTGAATGGCGACGGACAGATTACCGTAGAAGATGCTGTGGAAATTCTGACAACCTATGCACGGCGTTCCGCTGGGTTGGAAGACTAAAAAAGCATTGACAAACTGTTTCAGTTCTGCTATAATAAGAGTAACCCGACGGGGCGGACACCCATCACAAAAAACGGTTCGGGAATCAAAACCAGGGGGAAGACACCCATGCCAAAAAACATTATGGTACTGGATGCTGCCGGCATCGTAATCGGTAGCACCTACGAAAAACGTGCAAAAGGACTTTTGAAAAGCGGTCGTGCCGTTCTGGTGGACGACCACACCATTCAGCTGCTATCGCCTCCACCGAACGCAGCCGCTCCGATCCTAAAAAAGGAGCAGAATATGGAACAGGAAATTTTGTTTTGTGCAAAGGCATTTTACCAGACACCCGAAACCGCTGATGCAAATTGCAGCCGGTTGACGGCAACCGATATAGATGGCGATGAAGTCGAACTGTGGGAGCTGAACGGCGTACCAACAACAGCGGCGATTGATGCCGTCTTGCAGCAGAAACCCAGCACGCCTTCTGTGTTCCGCTTTGCGTTGGCTGGCGGATTGTGTGCGGACAGATCAGAGACGATTCGTTGCACCGTCACCACGGAGCAGGAAACAAAGGTTTATGCACTGGAGCAGAATCGCTATCAGCCAAAAGATAGCCGGAAATTGGAGAACGGTGCGCCGCTGCGTGTGTACGCACTGCCAGTGGAAACCGGCGTGAACGGACGGGTCACCATTCAGATTGCGGCTACCAATACCGTGGTACAGGTCTTGCCGGTGCAGTCGGATGCTGTTTATGCCACCATGCCACCATACAGCGTGGAAGACTGGAATCAGGCAATCGCTGCCATGCAGAAAAATGTTGTGAATCTGGCGAACGCAAAGCTGCCGAAAAGCGTGCTGATGCAGATTCTGGCGAACTGCGGCGAACATACAGATATCAATCTGGACAATGCCGATGTTTATAACGATATGGAATAACCGTTTTTCAGATAGAAAAACCGCCCTTGCTTCGGGAAATCCGAGGCAGGGGCGGTTATATTTTTTTATATATGTTTTTTTACTTTTCGCCGTAGTACGAGAACAGCTGACAAGGAATCATGCCGTTGTAAAGTTTCCGGCGTTTGGTTGCCGGTTTGCCGAAGAAGCTTTCAAAATTGGCATCCGGAGAAATGATATAGCAAGGATGTGTGCGGTCTGCCGGAAAGACTTGTCCCATAATCTGATACAGGGATTCTGCTGCCTGCACGTCAAGCAACCGTTCGCCATAAGGCGGATTACAGATGATAATCTGTTCCGGCACGGCGGTGAAGTCAACGACATCTTGCTGTGCAATGTGGATTCTCGCCTTGACACCAGCTTTCCGGATGTTTTCTTCTGCCAGCCGGACGGCTTCCGGATCGCAGTCGAAACCGTATGCTTCAAAAGTAGAATCCCGTCGGATGGCAGCAATGGCTTCTGCTCTGGCATCCGACCAGACGGAAGCCGGAATACAATCCCAGCGTTCCGCTGCAAAGTGGCGGTGCAGACCGGGGGCAATGTGCATTGCCTTAAAAGCAGATTCAATCAGCAGTGTGCCGCTGCCGCAGAACGGGTCACAGACAACGCTGTCGTGTTTGACTCTCGCCAAATCGACGATACCGGCTGCCAATGTTTCCTTAATCGGGGCAGCGTTGGCGTTGCGCCGGTAGCCACGTTTGTGCAGACCGATGCCGGAACTGTCCAGATAAATGGTAGCGACATTTTTCCGGATGGAAAATTGAATCTGATGAATCGGACCGCTTTCCGAAAACCAAGAAGTATGATACTTCTGCCGCAACCGTTCCACGGCAGCTTTTTTCAGAATGGACTGACAATCCGGTACACTGTGCAGCTTGGAATCCAGTGCATGACCTTTTACTGGGAACGCATCGTCTTTTCCAATCCATTCTTCCAGCGGCAGCTTTTTCATACCTTGGAACAGCTCTTCAAAAGAATACGCTGGAAAGCTGCCCAGCTGAATCAGCACACGCTCCGCAGTGGAGAGGCAGAGATTTGCTTTGGCAAGCAGCTGCTTGTCACCACGGAATAAAATTCTGCCGTCCTGTACCTGAATTTGTTCTGCACCCAGCTTTTTCAGCTCAAAATGCAGGGTGCGTTCCAGCCCGAAATGGCAGGGACAGCACATCCAAAAAGTTTCTTGCATGGTTATGTTTCCTTTCTCTTTTCAATGGGAATTTTTACTCTGTTGAGGAACCGTCACCATCATCGCCGTCTCCGCCGCTACTGCTCTCACTGCTGCTGTTGCTTTCGTTGCTGCTCTCACTCGAATTGCCGCCTGTGCTGCTGGCATCTTCGCTGTAGGAATTGTCATCGCTGCTGTCATCGTTTGCTTGATTGGAAGCGTTCCAAGTGGTTGTCGTTGCTGGTGTCGTTGCAGCATACCCCGTGCATACGTCACATTCTGGCGCATTGGTTGACTTCCAATAGCCGATGCCCAGTTTGCTGGTGCAGCGTGAGCCGGCAATCTTGCCAGATTTTGCACAGACATAGCCCTCAATGACATCATCATTTTCCGGATAGGTCGCATCCGTATCCAGACTGTCTGCATATTCGCCGATGATGTTATACCAGATCTGATCTGCTTCCAATGTGCTCGGGAGCGATTGTCTTTCTGTATAACCCATCCAGACACCACTGACGAAATCTTCTGTCAGACCCACAAAAGTCAGGTCATACCAGTTTTCAGTTGTGCCGGTTTTTCCTGCAACGTGTTTGTTCTCCAGTTTTGCCTTGTCGCCTGTGCCGTTTTCTACGACATTTTGCAGCAGCTTGTTCATAACATAAGCCGTCTCGCTGCTGACTGCCTTTCTTGGGCTGCCATCTTCTTCATAGATCAGCGTGTCTTCGCCCTGCTTGACCCATTTGATGATATGCGGTTCATAATGGGTACCGCCGTTGCCATATGGGATATAGCTGGAAACCAGATTTTCCAGTGTTACACCATAAGTCAGTGCACCAACTGTCAACGGTGCAATATCGTTGTCGGATTGGTTGTCACTGGAAATATCATCCAGCTTCAGACCCATCATGTTGCGGGCAAAATCAAAGACAGCCTGTGTTCCCAGATCATTACAGATTTTCGCCGGAACAGTATTCAGGGATTTTGCAAGGGCATCATAAGCAAATACTGTCTTATTAGAATACGTGTTGCTGTAGTTGGATGGCCAGTCCTCTCCGTCTACCTCCATCAATGGTTCATCGACGAACGTAGACCCCCAGTGAATGGTGTCGTTTTCCAATGCCAGACCGTAGGTCGTCAACGGCTTGATGGTTGACCCCGGTTGACGTGGTTCCATCGTGGCGTAGTTCCAGCAGAGCGATTCTGTCTTTTCGCCAACGCTACCGACAATCGCTTTGATGTTGCCTTCGTAGTCCATCGCAATGAAAGACGATTCCGGATAGAGGATTTCTTCTGTCGTGTAGTTGCCGTCTCCATCTTCATCGAGATACAGACCGACTTCCTCATCGCCGACCAGATTATCCAGATCCTTGTATTTTTCTTCTACATAAGCCTGCATGTCCAAGTCAACGGTTGTTGCAATCTGATAACCGCCGGCGTTGATTCTGGCGATGGCTTCACGAGAAGAAAGGTTATACGTCTCTTCCAGATAGGATGCAAATTCATAAATGGCAGTGTCAACGACCCAAGAAGTGGCTGCGGCACTGAGGTATTCGTTTTCTTCTTCCGGATGGAGTTCTTCATATTCTTCCGAATCGGTGAAAATCAGTTCCTCGTTCAATGCTTCCTGATATTCATCATAAGTGATAGAACCGTTTTCGTACATTTGCAGCAGTACATAGCCCTGTCGTTCTTTGTTGTCTGCTTTACCGGTGTTGATAAATTCGCCGGTGGTTTCGTCTTCGTAGCCAGCAAACGGATTCAGGTTGTTCGGGCTTTTCGGAATGGCAGCCAGAGAAGCTGCTTCTGCAATGTCCAGTTCGCTGACATCTTTTCCGAAATATTTTTGTGAGGCGAGCTGAATGCCGTTGGTTGCCCCACCGAAACCGATATAGTTCAGGTAGTTTTCCAGAATTTCATCTTTGCTGTAATTCTGTTCCAATTCCATTGCACGGAAAATCTCACGGATTTTTCTGGCAGGGGATTGGACATCGTCACCGGTGATGTTCTTGACCAGCTGCTGTGTGATGGTAGAACCGCCGACATCGGTATCATAGATGTGGATGAACATGTTGACAAAAGCGTAGAATGTACGCTTGTAGTCTACACCATCGTGTGTGTAGAAACGCTCGTCTTCCGCAGAAACAAACGCATCTTTGACATGCTGTGGAATCTGGTCAATCGTGACGGGAATCCGCTCGGTGTTGTTGTTGACCTTGTAAAGACAGACCAGTTCGCCATCTGCATCGTTTGCATAGACGTAGGTGTTGTTCTTCATTTCCAGTTCTTCGATGGTCACATCGGAAACTTCATCCCGAAAGCCCATGACGTAGACCGTCATACCAGTTACGACAATTGTACCTGTGATGACACAAATCAGAAAAAGTGATGCCAGTGTGGTACAGAGAATCGAAAACGCTTTCCGGAGCATGGGGAATCGTTTTGGCTTGTCTGCCTGCAATGATTCGTTATAGTAAGGATATTCCGGTGTTCCTGTTGGTGGCTTGTTGCAGATTGCCGTGTCAGCTTCATTCTGGTAAATAACAGATTCTTCTGCTGGTTTGGCATTGCCTTTTTGTGTATGAGGGGGCACACCGTTTTTTGGTGGCCGTTGCTTGCCGGCAGCTGCTTTTTTGGCAGAGGTCGGGCGATTGCGATCCTGATCCATGAATTCGCATCCTTTCTGACACGCTGTTTTTCGCCGAAAAACAGGGCAATATTTCTTTTATTATACCACAAAAGCAAAACGATGTTAAGCAGTTTCTGAAAAAAGCAAATAAAAATATACATAATGTATAAAATTTTCGATTTCGGGCATCCTGTTTTTATTACTTATATTCGAAAAAAGGAGCAGGATGCGTATGACAAGATATCGGGTGGTTTCTATCCTTGTGGCAGGGGTTCTGATGGCGGCTGTCATTGTGTTGTGTGCACTGGCACAGAACACGCAGAACCGACAGGCAACCAGCAAGCAGGAAGAATCTGTCACATTGCCGCAAGTAGATTATGTGTTGGGCGAATATGAGGGCTATCTGGCGTTGTTCCGAGGGGAACAGACCGTTCCGTATCAGATATTGGACATGCCGGTACAGCTGCTGTCTGCTTACGATCGGGATGCCATCGCTGCTGGCATTCATGTGCAGACAGAGGCAGAATTGCGGCAGCTGGTGGAGGATTTTGCAAGCTGAAATGGAGCAGATGCATCACCAAAAGAATTGCAAAAAAGGGCGGCATCCGGAATAGATGCTGCCCCTTTTGTCGCTCTGCTTGACAGAGAATATGATCTTACTTGAAGTAAGCAACGCCGCTCTGGAAGATCTTCTGATCCTTTTCACCCGGTACGTTGCGATAGAGATTTGTGCCGATTCGTTCACTGTGTCCCATCTTACCGAAGACTCTGCCGTCCGGAGAGGTGATGCCTTCGATTGCCATCATAGAGGTGTTCGGGTTGTAGTGAATGTCCATCGTCGGATTGCCGTCCAGATCTACATACTGGGTTGCAATCTGTCCGTTTTCTGCCATCTGTGCAATCAGTTCCGGCGGTGCGACAAAGCGACCTTCGCCGTGAGAAATTGCAACTGTGTGCAGATCGCCGACCTCACAGCCATACAGCCACGGAGACTTGTTGGAAGCGACCCGTGTCGTTACCAGCATGGACTGGTGACGAGCGATGGTGTTGAAGGTCAGGGTCGGTGCATTTTCTTCCATTTCTACAATTCTGCCGAACGGAACAAGACCCAGCTTGATCAATGCCTGGAAGCCGTTGCAGATACCCAGCATCAAGCCGTCCCGATTCTGGAGCAGGTTGTGTACTGCATCCATAATCTTCGGGTTGCGGAAGAATGCAGTAATAAACTTACCGCTGCCCTCCGGTTCGTCACCGCCGCTGAAGCCGCCCGGAATCATAATGATCTGTGCGTTCTTGATGCGATCTGTAAAGGATTCTACAGATTCAGCAATGGCAGAAGCAGAGAGGTTGCGGATGACGAAAACTTCTGCTCTTGCGCCAGCCCGTTCAAAGATTCTTGCTGTATCGTATTCGCAGTTTGTGCCCGGGAAGACCGGAATCAAAACGCTCGGCCGTGCTGTGCGGACAGTAGAGAACTGCTTTACTGTGTTTTCATAGCTGTAAACCGGCGGCTGTTCCGTTGTAGTCTTGATGCGGCACGGGAAAACAGGTTCCAGTTTCTTTTCCCAGATTTGCAGCAACTGTGGCAGCTGCATGGTGTACTTCGGGCAAACGATGGTGTTTTCTGTTGTAGTGACACCAATTACCGTTTCATTTGCTTCTGCTTCGCCATTCAGTTCAATGACAAATGCACCGCAGCACGGCTGGAAGAGTTCCTTTTCGGTCAGCTGCTTTGTGAAACGGAAACCAATACAGTTACCGAAGCACATCTTTGCAATGCCTTCTGCTACGCCGCCGAAGTCCACTGCCCAGATAGCAGCAGCTCTGTCTGCCTGAATGATGGCTTCTACCTGATCGAAGCAAGCCCGTACACTGTCGAAATCTGGCAGACCGTTTTCCAGATAGGTCGGCTGAATCAGGATGACCTTGCTGTCAGCGT
>CAYNPC010000065.1:0-9568 GCA_964399025.1 uncultured Ruminococcus sp.
CTTTACAATGAAATTCTGTCGGCTTCCGATTGGAGCACCCGGACGTTTACCGTTTCCGAGGGTTCGGCAGTTTCTTCCTTGTTGTCAACTGACGCAGGTGTGGCAGCACAGGATGCACTTGCTTATTCCGATGTACAGGGTTACATCGTATCCGGTCAGAACAAAGGTCTGGTCGATGCAGGTGCATTGGTTATGTACGCCGATATCTACAATTTCGGCTGCGGCATTGCCTCCAGAATCGCAACCCGTGCAGCTGGCTACGCTGGCTCTTACGGTGCCGTTACACTGGATGACATGTATCGTGCCGCTATGAATGACAGCTACGGTTCCAACAGCGCATTCGTACAGCGCACCAACATGGTATATCAGTCTTTGCTGAATACCTCCTACGGGGAAACCGTTACCACCACCACGGAAACCACAATTGATACAACCGAGACAACCACCGTTGATCCAGCAGAAGATCCGACCCAGACACAAGAACCAACGACGACAGAAACAACTTCTGAATTTTCAGATAGCGATGCTGGTTCTTACATCGTAACCGCATCCGCCCTGAATTTGAGAAGTAATCCATCCACCACGTCCACAGTTGTAGCTGTCATTGCAAACAATGCAGTGGTAACAGTTACCGCTACCAACGGGGAATGGGCTGCCGTAACGTATGAGGGCTACACCGGATACTGTGCGCTGGCTTATCTGGCAGTTGCGCCGGAAACCACGACCGTACCGGAAGAAGAAACAACAACAACAGAAACCACGACTACGACTACGGAAGAAGTTACAACAACCGTAGAAGAAACCACGACAACAGAGGAAACGACAACAACGACAGAAGAAACAATTACAGAAACGACAACTGTAGAAACCACGACAATGACAACAGAAATTTCTGTCACTGAAGCGACCGTTACCACTGCCACCGCATTGGTCGACAATGTACCGACAGGCGTTACAGCAACCCTGTATGGTGATGTGGACGGGGATGGCGAAGTTTCTGCCATTGATGCCGTTATGCTGCAAAAGTATATCAACGGCATGGTATTTTTGTCCCATGAACAAATGGTAAATGCCGATTGTGTTGCCGATGGCGTACTGGACGAAGCAGACGTTGCTGTGATCTTGCAGCACCTGATTGGCCGGTACACTGCGTTGCCAATTTGTTGAGATTGCTCTCTTACAGATAACTGAAGAACGAGCTGCCACACCGAGAAGAAAACGGTGTGGCAGCTCGTTTTTTGTTTGTAATTACGAATGGATTTTTGTCTCTCTACTGTTTTTGACGAGGATTACTTTGTCTTACGACGGGTTGTCCGCTTTGTTGCGGTTGTCTTTGTTGTGGTGCTCTTCTTTGCAGTCGATGCAGCCGGTTTTGCGGCTTCCACGACTGGTGCAGCAGCTGCTGTCTTGGTTGTTTCTGTTGCCTTCACTGGTTCTGCAACAACCGGTTCTGCAACGACTTTTGCAACAACCGGCGCTGGAATGGCAGCAAACAGCTTTGCTGCGGTTTCCATGCAGCCTGCTACAAATGCCTGTCCGCTTGCAACGGCTTCTGGCAGGGTGGTTTCTCTCTTCAGCAGAGAAAACAGTGTGCTGTGCGGCAGCGTAACAGCAGCAATGTTGTCACGGTAGTCATACGGCTGTACATTCAGCACGCCATCTGCCGTTTCCACATAAAAGATACCGCTGCCATCTTCTGTGACTTCAATCTGTACCGCAACATGATCCTTCAGACCGTTCGGTTCTGCTTTGGAGAAGCCAGCTTTCGCTGCATCAAACATCTCAAAAAACGTCATACTTATCGTCCCTTTCTACATCGTATTGTCTGGCAATACTTGGTTGATTTTGTCATGCAGGAAACTGCTTTTCCCAATGAAAAGCAGTCTGCATACTGTTTACAGTATAGCAGAAGATGGGAGGAAAGTCAATCAAAATACAGATAAATCGTGAAAAAATCGTAGAAATATTTATTTTAAGAGAAAAAACGACCCTCTGTTTTGTGCAGAATTACGGAAAATTGCAGAGAACACACGAAAAAATGCACCATACAAAAAAATATTTGCACACCCCTTGACAAATCCAGAAAAATCCGTTATACTTGTAAAGGCAATGAGCTTTACAGTACAGGAGGGACACGGCGTATGGCAAAAGACCTGCGAATGATACTCCTGCTCGATTGCTATGGTGCATTTCTGACACCACGGCAGCAGGAAATCATGACACATTACTACAGCGAGGATTTGTCTCTCGGTGAAATCGCTGCGTTGACCGGAACCACCCGACAGGCGGTTCGGGACAGCGTGAAACGAAGTGAACAGGTACTGAACAATATGGAAGAAAAATTGCAGTTTGCAGAAAAGCTCTGCGCATTGCGGAAAAACTATGCTGCCATTGCAGAAATGGCGGAGACACTCGCAGAGGCGCAGCCAGATGCATCCGTGCAGGAAGCCTGTGCTGCAATCTGTAATCGTGTGGAAGCTGGGCTACAGCTTCTCTGAAAAAATATGACGGCGGGGAGGGTTCGTAAATGGCATTTGAAGGGTTATCCGATAAGTTGGGCAACGTGTTCCGGAAACTGCGGTCACACGGAAAATTGACAGAAGCAGATGTAAAAGAGGCCATGCGGGAAGTCCGGATGGCACTGCTGGAAGCAGATGTCAGCTATAAAGTAGTAAAAGATTTTGTCGCAAAAGTTTCTGCTCGTGCAGTCGGGGAGGAAGTGCTGAACAGCCTGACACCGGCACAGCAGGTCATCAAGATTGTAAACGAAGAGCTTTGTGCATTGATGGGAAACAGCAATGCCAGAATCAATTTCCCTTCCAAACCACCTTGTGTTATCATGTTCTGTGGTTTGCAAGGCTCTGGTAAGACAACACACGCTGCAAAGCTGGCGAAGATGCTGAAAAAAGAAGGGCATTATCCGTTGCTGGTGGCATGTGATATTTATCGTCCGGCGGCAATTCATCAGTTGCAGGTGGTCGGCGAACGGGCTGGCGTAAAAGTATTTGAAATGGGACAGATTTCACCGCTGATTATTGCAAAAGAAGCCATGAAATTTGCCAAGGATCACGGACATGATGTGGTGATTCTGGATACAGCCGGTCGGTTGCATATTGACATGGAATTGATGGAAGAGCTGAAACAGCTGAAAGAACTCACCAACCCGCATGAAATTATGCTGGTGGTCGATGCAATGACCGGTCAGGATGCCGTGAATGTTGCCAAAGCATTTGATGATGCACTGGGCATTGACAGCGTGCTGATGTCCAAGCTGGACTCCGATACCAGAGGCGGTGCAGCGTTGTCCGTTCTGGCAGTGACAGGCAAACCGATTAAGTTTGTCGGCACCGGCGAAAAGCTGGATGATTTTGAACCGTTCCATCCGGAACGAATGGCTTCTCGTATCCTTGGCATGGGCGATGTCCTGACGCTGATTGAACGAGCAGAAAGCACCGTTGATGAAAAGGATGCCAGAAAACTGGCACAGAAGCTGGAAGAAAATAAGTTTGATATGAACGACCTGCTGGATCAGCTGCGGCAGATTCAGAAAATGGGTTCGCTGAAAACCATCGTCGGCATGTTGCCGGGCGTGGGCGATAAGCTGAAAGATGTCGATCTGGATGACAGACAGTTTGTCCGCATTGAAGCAATTATCACTTCGATGACAAAGGCAGAACGGGCAAAGCCATCTATCATCAATCCATCCAGAAAGCGACGGATTGCAGCCGGAAGCGGCAGCAAGGTAGAAGATGTCAACCGTCTGCTGAAACAGTTTGAACAGATGCAGAAGATGATGAAACAGTTTGGCGGAAAAGGTGGCAAGCTGGGACGGCGTGCCAGAAAACAACTCGCCGGCATGAATCTGGATCAGTTCCAGAACATGGGCAATGGTGGCAATATTCCGGGCGTTCCGCCGGGGATTATGCCAAAGAAATAATCGCACATAACGTGCGGCAAGATACCATCCACGCAAAGTCGAGCACTTTGTGCGTTTAGTATAAAAGAGTAAAAAAATTAAATTTGTGGAGGAAACCAAAATGGCAGTAAAAATCAGACTGAGAAGAATGGGTGCAAAGAAGGCGCCGTTTTACCGGATCGTTGTTGCAGATGAACGGTATCCGAGAGATGGCAGATTCATCGAAGAAATCGGCTTCTATGATCCGACCAAGGATCCGGCAGCTGTCAGCGTAGATGCTGAAAAGGTACAGAAGTGGCTGAAGAACGGCGCACAGCCGACCGATTCTGTAAAGTGCATCCTGAAGAAGGAAGGCATTCTCTAAGAAGAAGACATTTATTTTCCTTTTCACTGAAGGAGGACGACAACATGCAGGAATTACTGTATACGATTGTAGCAGGACTGGTGGAAGATCCGTCTGCCATCACTATCACAGAAGATGCGCCCAATGAGACGGGCGTGGTTGTGTATCATTTGCACGTTGCAGCGGATGATATGGGACGTGTCATCGGAAAACAGGGGCGGATTGCCCGTGCGATTCGGGTGATTATGCGTTCTGGTGCTGCAAAAAGCAATCAGAAAATTGCAGTGGAAATTGACTGAATCAACTGGACAGGCGTGCCGGCAACGGTAACGCCTGTTTTTTCGCATACACCACATAGATAAGGCAGGAGAAAAACATGGAAAAAGAATATCTGGAAATCGGAAAAATCGTCACAGTACACGGTCTGCACGGCGATGTCAAAGTGCAGCCGTGGTGTGATTCACCGGAATTTTTATGCGCTTTTCCGGTGTTATATCTGGGCAAAGAGAAAAAAGAAGTGGAAATCACAACGGCACGGGTGCAGAAGAATATGGCACTGCTGCATCTGGATGGCTATGATAGCGTAGAGCAGGCGGAACGCCTTCGGAATCAGATTCTGTATCTGCATCGGGAAGATGTGGTATTGGAAGAGGGAACGTATTTCATTCAGGATCTGATTGGCATGGCAGTTTCAGATGCGGATACAGACGAAGCTTACGGCGTGTTGAAAGATGTCTTGCAGACAGGGGCAAATGATGTCTATGTTGTGGAAACCGCAGCAGGAAAAGAGCTGTTGATTCCGGCAATCCCAGATGTAATTGTGGAAATCAATCTGGATGAAAACAGGATGAAGATCCGACCACTGGAGGGCTTGCTGGATGCAAATTGACATTGCGACCCTGTTTCCGGAAATGTGTGAAGCCGTTCTGCAAGAGAGCATACTGGGAAGAGCACAGAAAAGCGGTGCACTTTCTGTGCAGTGCTGGAATATTCGGGATTATACGCTGAATAAACATAAACGGGTCGATGATGTGCCGTATGGCGGCGGCAGAGGCATGGTCATGCAGGCAGATCCGATTTATCGTTGCTGGGAAGCGGTCTGTGCGGAGCGGCAGACAAAACCACATTGTATTTATCTTTCGCCGAAGGGTACGGTTTTCACACAGCAGAAAGCCGTCTCTCTCTCGCAGAAATCCAATCTATTTCTGCTGTGCGGACATTATGAGGGAATTGATCAGCGTATTCTGGATACGATAATAGATGAAGAAATCTCCATCGGGGATTATGTATTGACGGGTGGCGAACTGCCAGCGTTGGTGCTGACGGATGCAGTCGCCAGAATGTGCGAAGGCGTGTTACCGGATGCGGTCTGTTTTGAAGAGGAGAGCCATTACAATGGCTTGCTGGAATATCCGCAGTACACCCGTCCGGAGGTCTGGCATGATCTTTCCGTGCCGCCAGTCCTCTTGTCCGGACACCATAAAAACATCGAAACTTGGCGGTTTTCGGAGAGTTTGCACGAAACAATGGAGAAACGACCGGATTTGTACGAAAAGTATATTAGCAAAAAATAAATAAAAACAGATGCGCTATTTAAACAGATTATGCCGAAAAATTTCCACCCCCTCCGCCTGTTGTGAATATATACAAAAGTGCTTTGTTTCCACAACGATGTATACGTCAAACCATAGAAATTTTCTCCAAAAGTGCCTTTTTTCGCATTTTGTACGTTGACAGCTACCGTCAAATCCGCTATAATAATAGCAGTGGTAGGCAAAGAAAATGTGCAACCACTGCAAAAGTGGGAAAGAAAATTAGAATGTGAAGATGGGAGAATTATTATGTACAGTAAAAGTGTAATGGTACAGAATCAGGTTGGTTTGCACGCAAGACCGGCAACTTTCTTCATTCAGAAGGCGAATGAATATCATTCCTCTATCTGGATCGAAAAGGAAGAGCGTCGGGTCAACGCAAAGAGCTTGCTGGGCATCTTGTCCCTGGGTATCGTTGGCGGTACAGAAATTACAATCATCGCTGATGGTTCGGACGAGCAGGCTGCTGCAACAGCATTGTATGACCTCGTACAGAGTGGTTTCAGTGACGAAACCAGATAAGGAAACATCATCCTAATATCGTGAGAAACTCACAGGAGAGAACACCCGAAAGGGCATTCTTTCTTCTGTGAGATTTTTTCTGTTATCAGGTGTCCGCTTGTCCGGAACAGATCATGTTTTCACAGAAAATCCCGTACCCTTTTGTCGGGTCATCGACGAAAACATGGGTGACAGCACCGACTAATTTCCCGTTCTGTATAATGGGGCTGCCACTCATCCCCTGCACAATGCCGCCGGTCGCTTCCAGCAAAGCCGGATCGGTGACGGTAATGACCATATTTTGTGTGCTGTCGCTGCCGCTATAGTCTACGTCTGTGATGGCAATCGTGTAGGCGGTGGGTTCTGTGCCGGAGATGGTGCAGAGAATTGTCGCTTCTCCGGTTACGACTTCTTGTTTGAATGCCATGGGAATGGCTTCTGTATCCGGTGCTGGGTTTTCCAGCAATGTCCCGAATACCCCACAGCGGTTGTTGGCTTGTAGCACACCAAGCGGTGTTTCGGCTTCCAGAAACTGCCCTTGTAGCATCCCCGGATTGCCGGCACTGCCTTTCAGGACAGATTGAATGCTGACAGCGCAGGCTTCGCCCTCGCCGATGGGAATGCAGGTGCCGGTGTCGGTATCGCAGATGGGATGTCCCAATCCGCCAAATGTGCCACTTTCCGGTTCGTAAAATGTGATGGTGCCAACACCGGCAGTGCTGTCCCGTACCCATAAACCTGTTTCGTATTGTTGGTCTGTGATGGAATAAACCGGCTCTACCGTGATGGTTTTGGATGTGCTTTCTCTTGTAATCTCAAAGGTGAGCGGCGTGTCAGAAGCAGTTGTGATGAGATTGCGCACGCTTTCTCCGTCGGTGACAGGGATATCATTGATGGCATGAATCATATCCCCTTTTTGCAGACCGGCATTTTCTGCCGGACAGGCTTCCCCGTCGGCAGTGGTGACTGCACCGAATCCAACCACCATCACGCCATCCATTTCCAGTTTGATGCCGAATGGTTGTCCGCAGGGAACCAGCATCGGTGCAGCAACGCTCTGGACAGAAACGGTCTTGATGGGAACAACGCCAAATAACTGTAGCATACACTGTTCTACAGAGGACGTTTCCCGTGCTGTTGTGATGTGCAGTGCCGTCGGGAGCGCAAATTCTGTGCCATTCTGCACATAATAGTGATCCGGCAGTTGCCAGGCATAATAACCGACAGCCGCATAGACCGGCACGACGGACAGCAGCAGTGTTGTTGCAATCCTGCGAGCATAACGTTGCATATTTTGCCTTCTTTCTTTGAAATCCGGAACAGAAATCAGATACCGCACCATAATAGATTTCTGCTCCCATGGATACTATGTACCAAAACAAACAGATTATTGCTTACAATGACAGGCAGATGTTTCTCCAGAACACATCAGAAACACGGAATCCTCCTTTATTCGACAAAAAGTGAGAACTTTTACTATTGCATATTGAGATTAAATATGCTAAAGTTATAAGGTAGGTTAGAAAGAGGGAGGATACCCCATAATGGACAACAAAATTAAAGTACTGATTGGTGACGACAGTGCGGAATATGGGATTGCCTGCGCCAGCAGTTTGCGGGCAGCCGGTCTGTATGTCGTAACCAGAAGAAAGGATGGGCGAACACTCGTGGATGCGATCCAGCACGATGCGCCGGATGTGGTCATCATAGATGCCATTCTGCCGAACATGGATGCCATCGAACTGATGCAGCGCATTCGTTCCGGCAGCGGAAAGCAGCCATATTTCATTGTGACTTCCGCATACGATAGCACTTTTATAGAGAAACAGGCGATGGAGTCAGGTGCGTCGTATTTTATGCTGAAGCCTTTTAATTTGGAGATGCTGTCACAGCGAATCTTCCGGCTGGTGGAAGGAGAAAAGAATACAGGATCCGGACAGAGAGAAGAAGAGGATCTGGAATTCGTCGTGACAGAAACCATTCATCAATTGGGCGTGCCGGCACACATCAAGGGTTATCATTATTTACGGATGGCAATTCTGCTTTCCATTGATAATCAGGAGTTGCTGGAAAGTGTCACAAAGCTGTTATACCCAGCCGTGGCAAAACAGTTTGACACCACATCATCCCGTGTGGAACGTGCGATTCGTCATGCAATTGAAATTGCGTGGGATCGTGGGGATCTGGACATTTTGAATACGTTTTTCGGATATACGGTCAATACGGCAAAAGGCAAGCCGACCAATTCCGAATTTATTGCGTTGATTACAGATAAATTGCGGCTGCAATATCGCCGGAATCAGAAACGGTGGGCATAAGCCGCATATTTTACATTTTATGCAGGAGGCATGGAAAATATGCAATTTGAAAAAAGAGCACTGTCAGAAGTGCAGTGGAATCCGTTTACCATGATCGGGGATCAGTGGTATCTGTTGACGGCTGGTGATGCCACACATTACAACACAATGACCGCATCATGGGGCTTTATGGGCGTGATGTGGGGCAAGCCATCTTTTCTCTGTGGCGTGCGGACCAATCGCCATACGCTTTCTTTTCTGGAAGAAAACGATTGCTTTAGTGTCAGCTTCTTTGATGAGACACAGCGGGCAGCGTTGCAGTTCTGCGGAACGCATTCCGGCAGAGATTGCGACAAAGCCAAGGAAACCGGACTGACCCCCATCGAAATAGAGGGCGTGACCGCTTTCGCAGAGGCAAAACTGGTGCTGATTTGCAAAAAGCAATATACGGATCTGCTGAAACCGGAAGGTTTCCTCCTGCCGGAAACCTATGAGAAATGGTATCACACAGACCCGATGCATAAGCTGTTTGTCGGAGAGATTCTGACAGCGTATGAAAACACGGATCTGGTCTGAAATCTGTGATACACAATTGTAAAACGATGGAAAAGGCTGTGCCCCTGCTCCGGCAGGGACATGGCTTTTTTTGTGTGCAGTGGCTGTTTATTCAGTCAAAATGTATATATTCAGAAAAATAGCCGGAAATATTCGTTCTAAATGAATAATATTCAGAAAGTAGCGACACACGAAAAAACTTTCTGAATATTTATGCAGATACGCTTGACATTTTTGAAAAAGGGTGTATAATAGAAAGCAGAAACGCCGTGGAAATTCCATCCGGAAGGCACACGACGAGCACTGACAATTTTTGTAATAATTTTTGAATGAAAAAGATGGAGGGGTTCTCTTATGGCAAAAG
>CAYNPC010000066.1:0-9466 GCA_964399025.1 uncultured Ruminococcus sp.
ACTGGATGGTCTGGAAGAAAAGGCAATCAAGACCGGTGCTTCCAAGCTGATCATTCTGGATCTGAAGGAAGAATTCGTCAACGACTACGTATTCCCGACAGTACAGGCTGGTGCTGTTTACGAAAACCGTTACCTGCTGGGTACTTCTTTCGCAAGACCGATCATCGGCAAGCGGCTGGCAGAAATCGCACTGGAAGAGGGCGCAGATGCCATCTGTCATGGTGCAACCGGTAAGGGCAACGACCAGGTACGGTTCGAGCTGGCAATCAAGGCATACGCACCGGATATGAAGATCATCGCTCCGTGGAGAGAATGGTCCATCAAGAGCCGTGATGAAGAAATCGACTACGCAGAAGCACACAACATTCCGCTGAAGATCAATCGGGAGACAAACTACTCCAAGGATAAGAATCTGTGGCACCTTTCTCATGAAGGTCTGGATCTGGAAGATCCGGCAAATGAGCCGATGTACGAGAAGGAAGGCTTCCTGGAACTGGGCGTTTCTCCGTTGCAGGCACCGGATCAGCCGACTTATGTCACCATTCACTTTGAAAAGGGTATCCCGACTGCCATTGATGGCAAGGAAATGGGCGGCGTAGAAGTCGTAGAAACCCTGAACAAGCTGGGCGGCGAAAATGGTATCGGTCTGGCAGACTTGGTAGAAAACCGTCTGGTTGGTATGAAGTCCAGAGGCGTTTATGAAACACCGGGTGGCGCAATCCTGTACCACGCACACGATGTACTGGAAACCATTACATTGGACAAGGAAACTGCAAGAATGAAGCAGTACATCAGCATCAAGTTTGCTGATATCGTATACAATGGTCAGTGGTACACACCGCTGCGGGAAGCACTGACTGCATTTGTTGATGAAACCCAGAAGACAGTAACAGGTGATGTTAAGCTGAAGCTGTACAAGGGCAATATCATCAACGCTGGTGTGACTTCTCCGTACACGCTGTATGATGAAGAAGTTGCAACATTCGATGCAGAAGATGTTTACAACCAGAAGGATGCAGAAGGCTTTATCAATCTGTTCGGTCTGCCGATTCACGTGAAGGCAAAGCTCGATCAGAAGCGTGGCAAGTAAGCACACATTTACGAGGAATCAACCGAAAAGCCGGCTTACATGCCGGCTTTTTTCGATAATGACATCTGACAGAGAAAGGATTTTATTATGGCTTTATGGGCAGGAAGATTTTCCAAAGAAATTGATGCCGGCGTGAATGCGTTCAATTCTTCCATCTCTTTTGATGCGAGAATGTACCGGCAGGATATTCAGGGCAGCATTGCACATGCCACCATGCTGGGCGATTGCGGCATTATTTCAAAGGAAGACAGCGCACAGATTATACAGGGATTGCAGGAAATTCTGGCGGATCTGGACAGCGGCAAGCTGGAGTTTGACCCGAACGCAGAAGATATTCATATGTTTGTGGAAGCAGAACTGACCAAGCGGTATGGGGATGTCGGAAAGCGGCTGCACACCTCTCGTTCCAGAAATGATCAGGTGGCATTGGATCTGCGGCTGTATCTGCGGACAGAAATCACAGAAATCCGGCAGCTGGTGCAGAAACTCTGTAAGACATTGGTGTCTGTAGCAGAGCAGCACACAGAAACCGTTATGCCGGGCTATACCCATTTGCAGAGAGCACAACCGATTACATTTGCCCATCACCTGTTGGCATATGTACAGATGTTGCTGCGTGACCTTGGCAGACTGGACGATACCGAGAAGCGGATGAACGTTTGTCCGCTGGGAAGTGGCGCATTGGCAGGGACAACGTACCCCATCAATCGGGAACAGACCGCCAGTCTGTTGGAATTTGATGCGCCGATGGCAAATAGTCTGGACGGCGTTTCCGATCGGGATTATTGCATTGAACTGGCGAATGCCATTTCTATTATTATGATGCACCTCTCCCGTTTTTCAGAGGAAATCATTCTCTGGAGTTCTTGGGAATTTAAGTTTATTGAACTGGATGATGCGTTTGCGACCGGTTCTTCTATCATGCCGCAGAAAAAGAATCCGGATATCACAGAGCTGGTACGTGGAAAGACAGCACGGGTTTATGGCGATTTGCAGACGCTGTTGGTTATGATGAAGGGCACACCGCTCGCTTATAACAAGGATATGCAGGAAGATAAGGAAGCCATTTTTGATGCAGTGGATACCGTGAAGCTGTGTCTGGAGACGGTCATTCCGATGATTGCTACGATGACCGTTCGCAAGGACAATATGCGTGCGGCAGCAGCCAAGGGCTTTATCAATGCGACAGATTGTGCAGATTATCTGGTGAAAAAGGGAATGCCGTTCCGGGATGCGT
Organism: uncultured Ruminococcus sp.; assembly: GCA_964399025.1. Lineage (GTDB taxonomy): Bacteria > Bacillota > Clostridia > Oscillospirales > Ruminococcaceae > Ruminococcus_C. The sequence goes on from CAYNPC010000066.1 coordinate 2,328, forward strand.
ATAAGATTTCTGGTACATTGGTGGCAAAGTGCATTCGGGAAAATCTGACACTGGAAACGCTGCCGTTGGAAGCGTATCAGGAAATGACACCGCTGTTTACAGAGGATGTTTATCAGGCAATCAGTCTGGAAACCTGTGTCAAGGGCAGAATCTCACAAGGTGGACCATCTCCGGCAGCAGTTGCTGTACAGCTGGAGCAGGTAAAAGCCGTCTTTGCAACATGGGAATAAGTAGCGGCAGATGAAAAAACGATTAAAATGGATAATTCCGCTTTGCTGTCTGGCTGTGCTGGTGCTGGTGTTGGGAGAGTGCCTGATTGGGTTGGTCTGGAATCTGGGTATGACAGCGTCCAGAATCTGGCTCGTTCTTGTCATTCTTGCGACCTGTGCAATCAGTATCTGGCTGGGCATCCGGAAAGAAAAGGAATGAAAACAATGGGTGTAAAAGTATTTATTGATGGACAGGCAGGCACAACCGGATTGCGGATTCTCGATCGGTTTGCCAATCGGGAAGATATCACGCTGTTGCAGATTGATCCGGAAAAACGGAAAGATGCAGAAGAACGGAAACGGTTGATCAATAGCAGTGATTATACGTTTCTCTGTTTGCCGGATGCAGCTGCCAGAGAAGCCGTTTCTCTGGTGGAAAATCCGGATGTACGAATCATTGATGCTTCAACCGCACACCGGATTCAGCCGGATTGGGCGTATGGCTTTCCGGAATTGTCGGCAGCACATCGGGAAAAAATCCGGACTTCCAAACGGGTGGCAGTACCGGGCTGTTATGCAAGTGGGTTCAATGCGCTGGTCTATCCGCTGGTACAGCATGGCGTGATTGCAGAAACCTATCCGGTACAGTGCTTCGCTGTTTCCGGTTATAGCGGCGGCGGCAATAAGATGATTGCAGAAATAGAATCACCGGATTGTCCGGCAGAATCGAAAAGTCCGAGATTTTACGGACTGGCAAACAATCACAAGCATCTGCCGGAGATGCAGAAGATTTCTGGTCTGGCAAATGCGCCGATGTTTACGCCGATTGTCGATGATTTCTTCAATGGTATGGTGGTCTGCGTTTCCGTACAGTCTGCCATTGCCGGTCATACCGTGACACCGGAACAGGTGCACACAATGTTTGCGGATCATTACAAGGGACAGCAGTTTGTAAAGGTTATGCCGCTGCTGCCAGAAGCAGAGATGACAGCTTATAAGCTCTCTTCCAATGATCTGCGGGACACCAATCTCATGCAGATTTTTGTGTTCGGGAGTGCCGATCAAGTGTTACTCTGCGCAAGACTGGATAACCTTGGGAAAGGCGCATCTGGTGCAGCCGTACAGTGCCTGAATATTATGATGGGCATTGACGAAACAACCGGTCTGCTTTGACTTTGTGGCAACACAGAAAAGAGGAATGAAATATGAAAGCATTTGAAGGCTATTCTTACATAGACGGCGGCGTTTGTGCAGCAAAGGGATTTCAGGCAAGTGGTACGTATTGCGGCATCAAAAAGGCAATGACGGGCGAAAGCAATTGCAACCCAGTGGGCAATGAAAAAAATGATATCGCACTTGTAGTTGCAGATACGGTTTGCAATGCCGCTGCGGTATACACCCAGAACAAGGTAAAGGGTGCGCCGGTGCTGGTGATGCAGCAGCATCTTGCAGCAACGGGTGGAAAGGCAAAGGCATTGATTGCAAATTCCAAGAATGCCAACACCTGCAATGCGGACGGCGTGGAAAAAGCGGAAGCAATGTGTCAGTTGACAGCGAATGCACTGGGCGTTGCACCGGAAGAAATTATGGTGATGTCTACCGGTGTCATCGGACAGATTCTGCCGTTGGAACCGATTGAAAAAGCCGTTCCGGTATTGTGCAAAAGCTTGTCCCCGACCGGCAATCTGGAAGCCGCAACTGCAATTATGACAACCGATACCGTTTCTAAGGAAGTGGCAGTTTCTTTCACATTGGACGGAAAGACCTGTCATCTGGGCGGTATGGCAAAGGGCAGCGGTATGATTCACCCGAATATGGCAACGACATTGAACTGCATCACAACAGATGCTGCGATTTCGTCTGCGCTGCTGCAAAAGGCATTGTCAGATGTTGTAAAAATTACATATAACTGTTTGTCTGTCGACGGCGACCAGTCTACTAATGATACTTGTCTGGTGATGGCATCCGGTCTGGCAGGCAATGCAGAGATTACAGAAGAAGATGCTTCGTATGCGGCATTCCGGCAGGCATTGTATATTGTTATGATGAACCTGACCAGAATGTTGGCGAAAGACGGCGAGGGTGCGACAAAGCTGTTGGAATGCACGGTATCCGGTGCAAAGGATCTGGATACGGCAATTGTGATTGCCAAGAGTGTCATCTGTTCGCCGCTGTTTAAGTGTGCGATGTTCGGTGCAGATGCCAACTGGGGCAGAGTTCTGTGTGCCGTTGGTTATGCGCCGGCAGAATTTGATATTACAAAAGTAGCTGTGACATTGGCTTCCCGTGCTGGGGAAGTAGCAGTATGTGCAAATGGCGCAGGTGTGCCATTCTCAGAGGAAATTGCAAAAAAAGTGCTGCTGGAAGACGAGATTCAGATTCTTGTTTCCGTGGGAGACGGTATAGGAACGGCAACTGCATGGGGTTGTGACCTGACGTATGACTATGTGAAAATCAACGGGGATTATCGTAGCTGATGACAATGCCCGGGGAAGAAAATCAGTGTGAAAGGAGCAAAGGACAAGTGGAGGAAAATTATAATAAAGTGCGTGCACAGGTGTTGGTAGATGCCCTGCCGTATATTCAGAAGTACAATCAGAAGATTGTCGTTGTCAAGTACGGCGGCAATGCGATGACAAATGAGACATTAAAGCAGGCAGTGATGAGTGATATTGTATTGCTTTCTCTGGTTGGTGTCAAAGTGGTTCTGGTGCATGGCGGCGGGCCGGAAATTTCAGAAATGCTCAAGAAGTTGCAGATTGAAAGCAAGTTCATCAGTGGGCTGCGGTATACGGATAAGGATACAGTTGACGTGGTGAAGATGGTGCTCGCCGGAAAGGTCAACAAAGATCTGGTGACACTGCTCAGCCGGAATCACGGCAAAGCATTGGGACTCTGTGGCATTGATGGAGATATGTTGCGTGCAGAACGGAAATATGGCGCAAATGGCGAAGATCTGGGCTTTGTCGGCGATATCGTCAGCGTCAATGAACGGCCGATTCTGGATGCGCTCTCCAATGGCTATATTCCAGTCATTGCAACGGTGGCATCAGACGAGCAGGGACAGACTTATAATGTCAATGCGGACACGGCTGCGGCACGGATTGCAGCACAGCTTGGTGCAGAAAATCTGATTCTGATGACCGACATTGCCGGTCTGTTGCGGAACAAGGATGACCCGTCTACTTTGATTCCGTACGTCAATGTCAGTGAAGTGCCGTTCCTCAAGCGGAAGGGAATTATCTCCGGTGGGATGATTCCGAAAATTGATTGCTGTGTGGAAGCAGTTCGGCGTGGCGTGAAAAAGACGGCGATTATTGATGGCAGAGTGCCACATTCCATTTTGATTGAAACACTTTCCAGTGAAGGAATTGGCACACAATTTCGGTAAGAATTCCGGTCAGTCGGTAAGAATGGAACAGGATAAAATATCTTAGAAAAAGGAGGGCTTCATGATGACCACACAGGAAAAGTTGAATCAATCTGTTATGGGAACGTATGGACGGTTTCCGGTGGTATTGGAGCAGGGAAAAGATGAGGCTTGTCAGGATGAAAACGGCAAGCGGTATATTGATTTTGGAAGTGGAATCGGTACGACTTCCCTCGGCTATTGTAATGAAAAATGGGTGAATGCCGTTTGTCATCAGGCACAGACGTTGCAGCACACATCCAACCTGTATTACACAAAAGTACAGGCGGATTTTGCAACAGCACTCTGTCAGGCAACTGGCTATCAGAATCTGTTTTTCTGCAACAGCGGTGCAGAAGCAAATGAGTGCGCCATCAAGTTGGCAAGAAAGTATAGTTTTGACCGCTACGGAAAGGGTCGGCATAAGATTCTGACTTTGGTCAATTCGTTCCACGGGAGAACCATGGCAACACTTTCCGCAACGGGACAGGATGTCTTTCACAATTATTTCTTTCCGTTTCTGGAGGGATTTGATTATGTGACTGCAAATGATATCGCAGATCTGGATGCCAAGTTGGATGATACGGTTTGCGCTGTTATGATGGAATATGTACAGGGCGAAGGTGGCGTTATGGCACTGGAGCAGGCATTTGTCGATGCGGTTTATGATCGTTGTAACAAACGGGATATTCTTGTGATTACAGATGAAGTGCAGACTGGCATGGGTAGAACAGGCACACTGTTGGCTGGAGAGCAGTTCGGACATCATGCAGATGTGGTGACACTTGCAAAGGGCATCGCTGGTGGTCTGCCGATGGGGGCTTGTCTGGCAAATGAAAAATGTGCAGGTGTACTGGATAAGTCTTCTCACGGTTCTACATTCGGTGGCAATCCGGTTTGCTGTGCAGGTGGTCTGGCAGTACTGGAGACACTGACGGCAGAGGGCTTCCTGACAGAAGTCAAGGAAAAAGCGGCTTATCTGCGGGAAAAGCTGGCGCAACTGCCGGACGTACAGGCTGTTACTGGTCTGGGTCTGATGGTTGGCATACAGTTGAAAGAAAAGAAAGCGATTGACGTTGTAAATGCAGCACTGGAAAAGGGTCTGCTGTTGCTGACCGCAAAAGATCGTGTCCGGCTCTTGCCGCCGCTGACGATCACAAAGGAAGAAATCGATCAAGGCGTTGCGATTCTGGAAGAAATTCTGCGAGCAGAATAAAATAAAGACAAACAAAGGAGAGAAGTAAGTAGCATGAAACATTTATTGAAGATGCTTGACCTGACTGGAGAAGAGATTCTGGAGATTCTGGATCTGGCTGACCAGTTGAAGTATGAGCTGAAGCATAACATTCCGCATCCGTACCTGAAAGGGAAGTCGATTGGTTTGATTTTCCAGAAGGCATCCACACGGACTCGTGTTTCTTTTGAAACGGGTATGTACCAGCTGGGCGGTCATGCGCTGTTTTTGTCATCGAATGATTTGCAGATTGGTCGTGGCGAAGCGGTACAGGATACAGCAAGAGTGCTGTCCCGTTATCTGGACGGCATCATGATCCGGACATTTGCACAGAAAGAAGTCGAAGACTTGGCAGAATACGGTAGCATTCCGGTAATCAATGGACTGACAGACTTCTGTCATCCGTGTCAGGTACTGGCAGATTTGATGACCATTCGGGAACGCAAGAGCACATTTGACGGTTTGAAGATGTGCTTTATTGGGGATGGCAACAATATGGCAAACTCTCTGATTGTTGGCGGTCTGAAAGTCGGCATGTCTGTTTCTGTGGCTTGTCCGGAGGGGTATCATCCAGATGCTTCTGTTCTGGAATTTACGAAGGCATATGGTGACAAGTTCCAGCTGACTGACCAGCCGTTGGAAGCTGCAAAGGATGCAGACGTTCTGATTACAGACGTATGGGCATCTATGGGACAGGAAGGCGAAGCAGAAAAGCGTCGGAAGGCATTTGCAGGCTATCAGATTAACGATGAGACGATGGCACAGGCACACGCTGACGCAATGGTACTGCATTGTCTGCCGGCACATCGGGAAGAGGAGATTACCACAAAGGTATTCGAATCACATGCTGATGAAATTTTTGAAGAAGCAGAAAACCGTCTGCACGCACAGAAAGCCGTTATGGTAAAGCTGATGAAGTAAGGCGGAAGCAAAGAACAACAGAAAATCGCACCTGCTGGATGGGATTGTCGTCCGGCAGGTGCGATTTTTTTAGAATTGGCGTTCCAATTGCGTTTCAATTTCCTTGACGATGTCACTCATTTTGACGTTGAGCGCAGTGGCAATGCGGTAGAGCGTTTCCAGTGTGGGTTTTCGTTCGCCACGTTCGATTGCACTCAGATGGGTTCTACCGATATCGGCAAGCCCGCTGAGCACTTCCTGTGAAATCGCCTTCCGTTTTCTGAAACTTGCAATGACCTGTCCAACAACGACAGGATCCAGTGTGGAATTATACAATTCATCACCCCTATATACCATCATAATCTTTTTCGAAGATTTTTTTGAACACATATGTTGACATTTGAACGCATATGTGTTATAATAGGAGAAAATAGAACATTCGTGGTGGCTTTTGGAGAAAATGGGAGGTAATTATATGAGGGTGTATCAAAAAGGAATCTGCTGTTTGTTGGCATCTGTTATGCTGGCAGGGAGTCTGACGGGATGTGGTGGTTCTTCTAAAAAGGGAGAATCAGACGAGGAAGCAGCTGCAAGGGCGTACATGACGGCATTGGTTGATGACGATGTGGAATCTTATTTGTCACTGATACCGGATGACTTCATAGAATATCTGGTGGACGAATATTATGTGTCGGAAAAGCAGGTAGAAAAGGCAGCAGAAAACTACCTCAAAAAGTGGGGCAGTCGGTGGACGGAAAATGAAAGGAAGGAGTGGAAGAAAAAGGTCAAGTCAAGCAAACCGGATGAGAGTTATGAATTGGAAGTCGATGACATACAAGAATTAAACGAAGAGTTGGAAGTAATCAGAGCGGAAAGTGCATACTGGTTGGACTATGACTCTGATTGCGATTATGAGTGTACCGTATTCGAATATGATGGAAGATGGTATAGTTATGAAGCAGCAACCAGTATTCAGGAAGAGTTGGACTAAAGATGATTGCAGGGGGTAACTGTAATGAAATTACGGAAAAATGGCGTTGGGTTTTTATTGGCAGCTGCGATGATGATAGGGAGTTTGACGGGATGTGGAGACAATTCATCACAATACACCGACAAAGACAGCAATTATACCGACAAAGACAGTAGTTCGCCAGAAATTGTGACAGAGATGTATTGGAAAGGGCGAGATGAGGGTGTTTCGATTCTTTTCTCGTTGGTTCCACCGGAATTTATGGATTACTTAGAACAGAATTACGATATGACAAAAAAGGAAATCAAAGAAAAGGTGACAGACTATTTTGATGATAACAAACGTGTTGTGGTAGAAAATGTATATTTTGAGAGCATCGATTATCATGATATTGATGGCACAGAACGTGCTGAACGC
>CAYNPC010000067.1:0-9300 GCA_964399025.1 uncultured Ruminococcus sp.
TATGGAAAAAGAAAACCGATCGGAATGCGCTGAGTTTTGATGACGGAGAACGCATGACACTGCAATTATTGGCAGATGAAAAGGATGGGGAGCTAACACAGAGTGCACTGGCAAAAACACTGTCGGATTACTATCAAGTTATTATGATTGATGAATATCAGGATGCCAACAATAAGCAGGATATTATTTTTAAGCTGCTGTCCCATCACTGCCAGAAAGATGCAAATGGGGTGCTGCAATACGGTGACAATGTATTTTTGGTTGGCGATGTCAAGCAATCTATTTATCAGTTCCGTCTGGCAAATCCACAGAATTTCATACAGTGTGTTCAGTTCGCAGAACGGGAAAAACAACAAACTGCAACGCCATCGTTACAGTGTATCAAGTTGAACCGGAATTTCCGCAGTGCGCCACAGGTGTTGCAATTTGTCAATCAGGTCTTTTCTGATATTATGGGAGATACAGGCAGTGATATTGTCTACGACCAGTCGGAATGGCTTTATCCGGGTGCAACAGGTTATGAAAATCTGACCGCATCGCAGCAGGGGACACAGGTTACATTTTTAGAGGAATCACAGGAAACAGATTCACAGGTCACATGGATTGCACAAACCATACAGGAGATGTTACAGTGTGGCTATCCGGTTGTAGAACGAGATGGCACAACACGTCCCTGTCAACCGGGAGATTTCTGTATTTTGCTGCGAAAAGGAAAGCCATGCCAGAAATATGCCAAGGCACTGGAAGACATGCAGATTCCGGTAAAGAAAATTGAAGAAGAGGGCTACTTGCGTGCAAGGGAAATCACAATTTTGTTGAATATGCTCCGGATTCTGGACAATCCACTTCTGGAAGTGCCGTTGACAGCCGTGATGGCTTCTCCGATGTTTCAATTTTCGATGGATGAGATTGCAACACTGCGCTTGTTGGATCGGAAACAGTCCCTGTATTTTGTCATCAGTGCAGTTGCCGGAGAAGGGACAGAAACCACCGATTCCGCCCTTTCGGAAGGCATTGCCGCATTGCCGGATACACTTGTAGAAAAGTGCAAATCATTCTGGCAGACGGTACAGACACTGCGAATGGACAGTGTTGTCTTGTCACTGGAGGAACTGATCCGCAAGATTTATGATACAACAGATTTTCTTTCTGTCATGCAGCTGTATCAAGATGGCGAAAAGAAACGTGCCAATCTGAATTTGCTGATTCAGTATGCAAGACAGTATGAAGCACAGGGACAGACAGCATTCACAGGTGGTGTCACTGGATTTTTGCGCTATATTGATTGCTTGCTGGAAAATGAACGGGATTTGGAGCAGGCGAATCCTTCTAATGGTGCAGACTGTGCGGTGTTTATAAAGACCATGCACCGTTCCAAGGGATTGGAATTTCCATTTGTTTTTCTGGCAGAACTGGAGACGAAGTTCTCCTCACAGGAGAGCCGGAAAAAACTGCACTTTTCAGATACAGGCAGAATGGGCTTATATCTTTACGATGCGAAGAATTACGAGAAATACAGTACGTTGCCCTATTTGGTGTTGTTGCAGGAGAAGCAGAAGAAAATGTTACAGGAAGAGATGCGCTTACTCTATGTTGCTATGACACGTGCCAAGCAGAAATTATTCTTGCCGTTGTTGGTCTCCAAGCAATCCAATCGATGGCTGGAGCAATTTCAGAACAGCAATTTTTCCAATCAGTCTGTACGGCAACACGTTGTACAGAATGTGCAGACGATGGCACAATGGGTTTGGTACAGTTTGTATCTCCGACAGGATGCTGCCTTTGTGCAGACGTTTCCGGAATGGAAGGCAGAATTGCCTCTGCCGGAACATTCTGATTTTCAGGACTTGCAGGTACAGTATACAGGCATTTTGCCTTGTAAAGAAAATCGCACTGCGCCTGCACCCGATACAGCACTGCCGTTGCCGGATCGTGCCATTGTGGCAGAGCTGGAGCAGGCAATGCAATTTCGCTATGATGACACAGCCACACATCAACTTTCTCTGATGAGTGTATCGGATTTGTCACATGATAAAAAGCAGACGATTCCAGAGGCGAAAATCAGCTGGGAGCGACCACGTTTCTTGCAGCAACAGCAATTGACAGCGACAGAACGTGGCACGGCAACGCACGCCTTTTTGCAATATGTTTCTTTTTCCGAAGCGGAAAAAGATCCGGCGGCAGCCCTGCAAACGATGGTGAAAAATGGTTATCTGACACAACAGCAAGCAGATGGCATCCGTTTGGCAGATATTCACCGGTTTTTCCGGAGCACTCTTTACAAGAGAATTCAACGTTCTCCGCTGATTCTGCGAGAGAAAAAATTTCTGGTACAGCTGGATTTGCTCTGTCAGTTGGCAGATGAAACAGAGCTGGCATATCTGAAAACACAATATCATCCGGACAGCATGATAAAAGGCATCATTGACCTTGCATTCTGGGAACAGGATGGATTTGTATTGGTCGATTATAAGACTGATACCACAAACAATATGCAGCTTCTGGCAGACCGCTACCGGATGCAGCTGCAATTGTATCGGTTGGCATTGACGGGCATTACAGGAAAACAGGTGCGACAGTGCTGTCTGTTTTCTACTTATACAGGCAATGTCATCTTACTTTGAGAGGAGAAAATTTATGGCATCATTACCATTGACCAATATGAGCTATGTCCGTTCCCTGTTGGAACGGCACGGCTTTCATTTTTCCAAGAAGCTGGGACAGAATTTCCTCATCAATCCGGAGGTGTGTCCACGGATTGCAGAAATGGGGAACGCTGCGCCGGGGCATGGAATTTTAGAAATCGGAACAGGCATTGGAACATTGACAACAGAACTCGCCAAACGAGCAGAAAAAGTAACGGCTGTGGAAGTAGATGCTCGTCTGTTTCCGATTCTGGAAGAGACAGTCGGACAGTATGAAAACTTGCACATCATTCATCAGGACATTCTGAAATGTGATATTCCAGCCTTGCTACAGGAAGAATTCGGCGATATGCCGGTTTCTGTTTGCGCAAATTTGCCATATTATATCACAGCACCGATTCTGATGCATCTCTTGGAAAGCCATGCGAAGCTGGAAACCATCACAGTTATGGTACAGAAAGAAGTGGCTGAAAAATTGACTGCGCCGGTCGGCACAAGAGAAGCCGGTGCGATTACCGTCGCTGTGCAGTACTACGGAACGGTAACGCAATTATTTTCCGTTTCTCGTGGCAGCTTTCTGCCACCGCCCAATGTGGATTCTGCTGTCATTCAGATTCGTCTGGGCACATCTTATGCAGAACAGGTTGTGGATGAGAAACATTTTTTCCGGATGGTACGCAGTGGCTTCTCACAGCGACGGAAAACGTTGGTCAACGCCCTTTCTTCGACGATGGGCTATGAAAAAGCCGTTGTTTTACAAGCTTTACAGGACTGTCAGTTGTCCGAAACGGTTCGCATAGAAGCGCTGACGATGGAACAGCTCTTACAATTGCATCAAGCTTTGCTGGCACGTTCTTGAGTCGTCTTGTCTGGTATACAAATTTTCAGGACTTACCACTTGCAAATAAAGCGGAAGTATAGTATAATATGAGATACCAAGAAAAATGAAAGGACTGACGTACGTATGAGTAAAGCAGAAACAGAACCGCAAATGCTGCCAATGGTTGCAATGCGTGGGGTTGTAATATTTCCGAAGATGGTTGTGCACTTTGATGTTGCAAGAGATCCTTCGATCTGTGCCGTCAATGCTGCCTATGCTTCCGATCATAAGCTATTTCTGGTTGCACAACGAGAAGTTTTTACAGAAGAGCCAAAAGAAAAAGATCTTTATGAATTTGGCGTGATTGCAGAAGTACGCCAGGTATTGCGGACACCGGATGGTGTTATGCGTGTTTTGGTAGAAGGTGTGCGGAAAGCACGTCTCATTTCTATCCAGAAACAAGATACATTTCTGACGGCAGAAGTCAAACCGATGGCATATAGAAGTCGTGCAAAAATTGATGAAGTAGAATTGACAGCGATGGTGCGTTCTGTCAAAGAGCAATTCGAACAATACTGCGACTTTTTTCCGAGAATGCCAAAAGAACTGGTGATATCTGTGCTTTGTCAGGATGACCCCTATATTTTGTTTGATAATATTATTTTCAACATCAATTTGGATTATCGGCAGAAACAGGTTTTGCTGGAGGAAAATCATATTCTCAATCGTCTGGAATTGCTTTATACGATGCTGTTAAGAGAAACAGAAATTCTGAATATGGAGCGAGAAATTCAAGACAGAACCAAAGAGAGCATGGATCGTTCGCAACGAGAGTTCTATCTGCGAGAGCAGATGCATGTGATTTCAGAACAGCTCGGAGAGGGCGAAGATGTACAGGAAGATGCCATGGAATACATGGCGAAAATCAGAGAAGCACATCTGGAACCGGATACAGAAGAAAAACTGTTGAAAGAAGTGGATCGGCTGACAAAGCTGCCGCCAGCGACACAGGAATCTTTCTTGATTCGCAGTTATCTGGATACCGTTCTGGATTTGCCGTGGAATGCGGAGACAAAGACAAAAATCAATCTGGAGAAGGCAAGAAACATTCTGGATAAAGAACATTATGGCATGAAAAAAGTAAAAGAACGTGTGCTGGAAAGCATTGCGGTTCATGCTATGATGCCAAATGTAACCGGACAGATTATTTGTCTGGTCGGCCCGCCCGGTGTCGGAAAGACTTCTATCGGGAAGTCCATTGCCAAAGCACTCGGCAGAAATTACGAACGGGTGTCATTGGGTGGCATTCGGGATGAGTCGGATATCCGTGGTCATCGGAAGACGTATATTGGTGCGATGCCGGGACGGATTATAGATGCGATGAGTCGGGCAAAGTCGAAAAATCCGCTGATTCTGTTGGATGAGATTGATAAGATGAGCAACGATTTCCGAGGCGATCCGTCTGCTGCTATGCTGGAAGTATTGGACAGCGAGCAGAATAAGGCGTTCCGGGATCACTACATTGAAGTGCCGTTCGACCTGAGCAAAACGCTTTTCATTGCGACTGCCAACACGCTGGACACCATTCCGGCACCGTTATTGGATCGTATGGAAGTCATCGAGCTGCACAGTTACAATCGGGAGGAAAAATTCCAGATTGCAAAGGGTCATCTTGTCAGCAAGCAGATGAAAAAGCATGGGCTGAAAGGAACGCAATTCAAAATACAGGATGCTGTTTTGTATGAGTTGATTGACAACTATACAAGAGAAGCCGGCGTGCGAGAACTGGAGCGTACCATTGCTTCTCTTTGCCGGAAAGCAGACAAAGAAATTGTAGCTGGAAATTGCAAGCGTGTTACAGTGACGGCAGAAAATCTGGTGCAGTATCTGGGACGGCAGAAGTATCTGCCGGAAGATCAGAACCGGCAAGATGCAGTCGGCGTGGTCAATGGTTTGGCGTGGACATCCGTTGGTGGTGTGTTGATGCCAATGGAAACGCTGGTGTTGGATGGAAAGGGCGCAATTGAATTGACGGGTTCGCTGGGCGATGTCATGAAAGAAAGTGCCAGAATTGCGGTCAGCTACGTGCGCAGCGTGGCAGAACAATATCAGATTCCAGCTGATTTCTATCTCAAAAAGGATTTGCATATTCATGCGCCAGAGGGTGCTGTCCCGAAAGATGGGCCATCTGCTGGTGTTACGATGGTTACAGCAATTGTATCAGCGTTGTCCGGAATCCCAGTCCGGCATGATGTCGCTATGACTGGTGAAATTACATTACACGGAAACGTGTTGCCGATTGGCGGTCTGCCGGAAAAAGCAATGGCTGCTTATAAGGCAGGCATGAAGACGGTAATCATTCCTGCACGCAATGTACCGGATCTGGATGATGTAGATGAAGTGATCAAGGAGAATGTGCAGTTCGTGACAGCAGAGCGGCTGGAGACGGTTTTACAGACGGCATTGGTCGAGCAGGTTTCTCCGTCAACTGCTTTTTTGTCAAACAATTCTGAGAACATTGCCCCAGCATCCAAAACACTGATGCCCGTGTGAGAGGGCGGAAACGGAGGAATTATGAACTTTCAACAGGCAACGTTTCAAGCTTCATACGGGACGTTTTCGCAGTTGCCACCGTGTACAGGCATGGAAATTGCGTTTGCCGGACGTTCTAACGTCGGGAAATCCACTTTGCTGAACCGGATTTTCAATCGGAAATCATTGGCGAGAGTCAGCGCAGTCCCGGGAAAAACAGCAACCATCAATTTTTATCGGATTGCACCAGTGACGTTTGTCGATTTGCCCGGCTATGGCTATGCAAAAGTGGCAAAGACGGAAAAACGGCGTTGGGCAGAACTGATTGATGGCTATCTGGAATCCAATCGGGATATCCGATTGATTTTTCTGTTGCTGGATATGCGCCATGCGCCATCAAAAGACGATTTGCAGATGATTTCTTATCTGGTGGAACAGGAAATGCCATTTGTGATTGTGTTGACAAAAGCGGATAAGCTGAATCAATCACAACGAAAAGCAAGAATGGAAGCATTTGCGACAGAAATTCCGTATTTCGATGAAATCCACGTCATTCCATTTTCTTCTATGACAAGAGAAGGTGTGGACGCAGTACGGGATGTCATCACAGAGTTAGCAGAGCAGGAAACAGAGGCATAATAAAAATAATAACGTTACCTTATCAGGAACGACACTGCATATCGCAGGAAAGGAAGTCAAAAATATGTTTGTATCAGAAAATCTGGATGTCAATGAAAAGGGACATCTGACCATTGGCGGCGTTGATACGATTTCTCTCGCTGAGCAGTATGGCACACCGTTGTATGTCATGGATGAAGATCTCATTCGAAAGCACTGCCGCTCTTTTCAGGAGAGTATGCAACAGTTCTATCAGGGAAAGGGTCTGGTTTGCTATGCCAGCAAAGCGTTCTCCTGTAAGGCAATCTATCGTGTAATGCAGCAGGAAAACATGGGCATTGATGTTGTCTCCGGCGGCGAGCTGTACACAGCAATGCAGGTTGGATTTGACAGCAGTAAGATTTGCTTCCATGGCAACAATAAGACCACGGAAGAATTGCAGATGGCATTGGATTACAATGTCGGCAGAATCATCGTTGACAACATCTACGAGCTGCATCATCTGGAAGCAATGTGTCAGGAGCAGGGAAAGACAGCTCGGATTATGTTCCGGATTAAGCCGGGTGTAGATGCACATACCCATAACTTTATCCGCACTGGACAGATTGACAGTAAGTTTGGCTTTGCGCTGGAAACGGGTGAAGCAATGGAAGCCGTGAAGGAAGCATTGCAGTGTAAAAATCTGCATCTGTGCGGTTTGCATTGTCATATTGGCTCACAGATTCTGGATACCACTGGATTTGAAGCCGCTGCGGAAGTAATGATGCAGTTTATCGCTACCATCAAGAAGGAACTGGGTGTCACCATCGAAGAGTTGAATCTCGGTGGCGGCTGTGGCATTCGTTATACAGAAGAGGATGACCCAATTCCGTACGAGCAGTATATGGAGGCTATTTCCAAGGTTATTCATCGTTGCAGCGAACAGTATCAGATCCCACAGCCGTTCATCCTGATTGAACCGGGTCGTTCCATTGCAGCACCGGCAGGCATTACGCTGTATACTGTCGGCGGCAAGAAAGTCATTCCGAATATCCGTACTTATGTTTCCATTGATGGTGGTATGTGTGATAACCCACGTTATATCCTGTACCAGTCTGCTTATGACGCTTGCGTTGCAAATAAGGCAGATCAGCCGAAAGATACCACAGTGACCATTGCTGGTAAGTGCTGCGAAAGCGGTGACCTGATTGGAGAAGGGATGGCACTGCAAGCTTGTGAACCGGGGGATACCATTGCAGTTTGTGCAACGGGTGCCTATAACTATTCTATGGCATCCAACTATAACCGGTTGCAGAAGCCAGCTGTCGTATTCGTCAAGGATGGCACGTCCCGTGTTGTTGTCAAGCGGGAAACGCTGGATGATCTGATTCGCAACGATTGCGATTAAGATTGTGCGCTGACAGAAAGGACATAGACTGTATGAAGGATATTCAACAGGAAGCGGACTTGCAGGCATTGGCAGATGCCTTTCTCCTTTTGCAGACAGAATCAGAATGCATCGCCTTTCTGAAAGACATCTGCACCTATCAGGAATTGCGTGCCATGTCACAGCGACTGCATGTTGCGAAGATGCTGCATCAACAACATGTATTTCACGAAATTGTACAGGAAACAGGTGCCAGTACTGCCACCATCAGTCGTGTCAACCGCACCTTGCGGGACAGCACAGGAGGATATCAGACAGTATTGGAGCGTATGAACGAAAAAACAGAATAAATCTCCGTGTGATTGCATATATTATGTTGGTAGCATGGGGATGTGCATAAAAGATGCCGTCCGTCTATTCCAGAGGAATAAACGGACGGTTTTTTTAGACGATTTTTTACGGCGTGGTCTTGATGATTTTGTTCTGATTGCGCCAGTCACGAGGTGGAATCCCGTAGATGTTCTTGAAGGCACGGGAGAAGTGCAGCGGGTTGACGTATCCCACGGCGTTGCTGATATCGCTGATGGAGAGCTTGGTCAGTTTCAGCAATTCTGCGGCTTTCAGCATCCGGTAATTGAGCAGGAATTCCTGTGGCGATTTTCCGATGGCACTTTTGAAAATTTTCCCGAAATAGCTGCGGTTCAGTCCGCAACTGTCCGCAATGTCCTCTACAGTAATATCATTCTGAAAATTGTGCTCAATATAAGAGAGTGCCTCGTGAATATAGAAATCCCGTAGGCTGCTGCCGCTCTGAAACGTCATGTTTGCAGCGGACTGCACAAGGTAATCCAGAAAGAGATACAGGTGTCCAATCAGGTGCAGGGATGAGACATCATTGTTCTGAATGATATACTTCATCTCCGTTACCATGTCCTCCCGTATCTTTTTGGAGCGAGCACGGTAGATGGGATCACTACTGGTAATGCCAGAAGATTCCAGGATGGATTTGGCACGCAGGCCGTCAAATTCGATCCAGATATACTCCCACGGTAGAATCTGATCCGCAATGTAAGTGGTGATCTGATTTGGGAATATCATGAATCCCTGCATACTTTTGACAGAAAACGTGTTGGTCGTTCCGGATGGATCTGTCGCCATCAGCTTGCCAGTACCGGACAAAACGTAGTGGAACAAATAGTGGTTGCGAGCAGCGGGACCGAAGGATTGTGCCGGTTTGCAGTGCTCCCATCCAAATTGATACAATCCAAGGTCCACAAAATTTTCATTTGGAAAAACAGAAAAGATTAAATCTTGCATGG
>CAYNPC010000068.1:0-9219 GCA_964399025.1 uncultured Ruminococcus sp.
ATGATTTCTGCCGGCATATAACGAGACAACGCATCAATGATATTGGCTTCGAGATTTTTCTCCTCCGGCTGGAGGGCGGTCATTTCGCCTGTAGAAAGATCTGCAAAACAAAGTCCGCAATTCCCATTTTCCTCATAGTAAAGGCTGCAAAGATAATTGTTGGTACCCTCGTCCAGCAGGTCACTTTCAATCAGTGTACCCGGTGTAACAATCCGGACAACATCCCGTTCTACCAATCCCTTTGTCGTGGCTGGGTCGGTCAGTTGCTCGCAGATTGCGATTTTATATCCTCGTTCCACCAGACGCTTCAAATAAAGATCAACACTATGATACGGAACGCCGCACATTGGTGCTCGCTCTTCCAGACCGCAATCTCTGCCCGTCAGTGTCAGTTCCAGTTCTCTGGAAATGCGGATGGCATCGTCAAAAAACATCTCGTAAAAGTCACCCAACCGGAAAAACAAAACGCAGTCCGGATATTTCTTTTTCAAATCGAGATATTGTGCCATCATCGGGGAAAGCTTTCCCCTATCTTTCTTTTGTATTTCCATAGAATCCCTCTTAATGACAGCCGCCGCAAGCGGAACAATCACCGCTGCATGCACTAAGATCCGGATGACAGGTTTCCGGATCTTCTCCTTGCAGAGAAAGCGTAATAATTGCATCGACCTGTTTGGTCAGCATGTCCATTTTTTCTTTTGCCTGCTGGAAAGCAACCATATTTGGATTCTCCAGAATGGCATTGTAGAGCGTGTCCAGCTCCTGCTCCAACGGCTGTAAATCCGCCTCCGGATTGCTCTCCGCTTTTCTCTGGTAGGACATCCGCTTCATGTTGAACTCGCCAATCTGCGCTTGCAGCTGTTCATCTGCATCGTTGTTCTGCTTTGCCAGCTGATATTGCTGATAGCGTGCATCCGCCTGAATGCACTTTCCCAATGTCCGTACTGCTTCTTCGACTGTCATTTTTGTACCGATTCCTTTCTATCTTGTAATACACCGCAGACTGCCCAGTTCTTTGATTCGGTGATTTGTACATCGACAAATGTTCCAATCAGAGAACGATCGCCCATGAACTCTACGATAATAAATTCATTGCTCTTCCCGAACAGCCAGCCATTGCCTCGTTTGCTTTCTCCCTCTACCAAGACGTGCATCGTTCTACCAATGAAACGCCGATAACGAACCGTTGCAATTTCTCGCTGCATTTCCAACAGCCGATTCATCCGGTCATGTTTTTCTGCATCCGTTGTCCGGTCTGTCATTGCAGCGGCTTTCGTTCCGCTTCGCTTAGAATAGATAAACGTATACAGATTGTCATACTGTACGGTCTGAATCAGTTGCAGCGTTCCCTGAAAATCTTCCTCTGTTTCATTCGGAAAACCAACAATCAGATCGCTGGTCAAAGAGAAATCTGGATCTCGTTCCCGCAGATACTGTATAATTTCCAAATACTGTGCGACGGTATAGCGACGATTCATCGCTTCCAGAATGGAATCGCTGCCGCATTGTACTGGTAAGTGCAGATGCTTCCCAACCTTTTCGCAGGACAAAATGGTATCCATCAGCTCTTTGGAAGCATCTTTCGGATGCGATGACATGAAACGAATGACAAATTCTCCGGGGAGGTCGTTGACTTGCCGCAACAGTTCTGCAAAAGAAATGGGTTGTTCCAGATCTTTTCCGTAGGAATTGACGTTCTGTCCCAACAGCATAATTTCCTTGTAACCGTCTGCAATCAGCTGTCTGATTTCTGACAGGATAACTTCCGGCTGCCGACTGCGCTCCCGTCCTCTGACATACGGCACGATGCAGTATGTACAAAAATTATTGCAGCCATACATAATCGGTACAGATGCCTTGAACGCACTTGTCCGCACCTGCTCCATCTGTTCAGACGGCATTGCAGCACTATCCATATCGTATACAAACCGATGGGTTTCGTAATACGTTGCCAACAAGCGAGGCAATTCTCCAATGGAAGCGGTCCCCATCAGAATATCAATAAACGGATAATGCGCCCGTACTTTTTCCAGTGTCTTTGGTTCAGAACCCATACAACCACTCAGAACCAGAACCGTGCGGGGATGGGTTTCCTTGTACTTCTTGATTGTACCCAGCATACCATAAACACGGTCTTCTGCACTTTCACGCACAGCACAGGTGTTGAACAAAACCAGATCGGCATCTTCATACGTGTCCGTCATGGCAAAGCCCATAGACTGCAACAAGCCTTTGATTTTTTCACCGTCTGATACGTTCAGCTGGCAGCCAAAACTGTGTACATATGCTTTCGCACAGGGGTATGAAACCGCAACGAATTTCTGTACTTGTTCCGTACACGTCTGTATGGAACTGTTTTTCTTCAAATTTGTCGTTTCCTGCATAACAACCTCTCTTTTTTTACATGACATTGTTTTTATTATAGCATAGCACTGCTCTTTTTTCAAGCTTTTTTCTACAAAAAAACGGTTTTGCGCTGGCAATCCCATACAACAAAACCGTTTCGCTTATTTTTTTATTGCAGCATCATTGCAGCATTTCTGGCACCGGAATGGTATCCATGAAATCATAAATCGCATTCAGCAGCTCTTCGTAGCTTTCGCCGGAAAGATGAATCCCATCGCCACCGGAACATTCCGGTCGCATTGCCTGCGTATCCGGATCGGCAATGACAGAATACGCATCAAAATAATAGACCTTTGGATTGTCCATTTCTTCTACCGTTGTTTCCAGAACGTCGTTAAATTCCCGAATGGTAGCGTTGTCTGTAAACTCGCTTTCTTCCCCGATTGGCGTAATGCCAGCAGCGATGATAATGCTATTCGGACAACGTTCCAGAATGGATGTAATTTCTGTTCGATAGGAATCGCCATACTCCTCAGAAGAAGTCATATTGACATCGTTCATCCCCATTGACATGTAAATATAAGCTGGTTGATCGTCTTCCAATGCGTCCAGAATGTCCATCTCCGTCCCGTTGTACGTGAAAGTGAAATCATGAATATTCCGGATGGCAACCGACCCCTGCGCAAAGTTCTGTGCATCCCCAAGAAAGCCGTAAGCATTGAAGCCATAGGCGATCGAGTCCCCGACAATAGCGATGTTCTCCGGATATGATTCCCGAAGGACAGCCCGTTCTTCCGGTGTCAGACCTGCTTCTGTTGTCGTTGTTGTGGTGGTCGTAGTTGTTTCCGTCGGTGTCGTCGTCGTTTCAGAAATTGCCACTTCCGCCGCATCTGTCGTCGGTTCTGTACCGGTTACCAGTTCACCTGTTTCGACTTCTGCGACTGCCGGTACGGTTGTATCTTGCGAAACTGTTTTGACCTGTCCCGTCAGATGCAGCCCAACCAATAACATAATGGCGCAGAATAGAATCCCGACTGCAATTGCAATGATTGTTTTTTGTTCCATGAAACCTTACCCCCGTTAAAATTGTTTTGTTTTATTTTTTATGCAAAGCTTGGTGTTAGCCCAGCAGATGCTCTTGCGTAATATGTCAGAATGCCAACGGCATCTTCTATGCTGATTGCTCCGTCCTGATTGACATCAGCGATTTCCTCATCTATTTCCGCTGCCAGCGAAGCAGAACGTCTTGCATAATATGTCAAGACAAGTACCGCATCTTCTACGCTGACTTCCCCGTTTCCATCAACGTCTCCCATCAGAGTGGACAGGTAATACAATGTGACATTGTTTGTATATGTCTGCGTGCTGCCGGAAACGGTCTGGACTGGAATGGTTGCGATTACGCCACCAGTTTCCCGTTCCTGCATTGTAACATTATATTGATAGATGGTTGAGCGGATATCGGTTGAAAAATTCGGGTCAATGATGACAATCGACTGTTCCTGATAGACGGCAACTTCCGTTGTACAATCGGAAATTGTCAGCTGATACGAGGAGACGTAGCCAGCAGCATCCATATTATATTCGCAGCAATCCAGAAAAAAGACATATTCCGTCTGATCTGTTTCTGACTGAGCGGGATCCAGCACGGTGTCATAATACAGGTCAATGCCCTCTTGTGTTTTCTTCTGGATATTTACGTTCACTTTCCGGTCGCCTTGCAGGACAATTCGAATACTGCCATGCTGCGCTGTCAGAGGGCTGGCGTATGGTATCGTTACCGTGCTCGTCTCTGCCGTAGAAAGTGTTGCCATATGATCTTGAAACGCAATCATTTTCTTCCTCCTGTTGTGTGCCATGTAGCGTTTTCGGTCATGCTTCCTTTCATTATACCATATTTTTTTGAAATTGTACAGTGAAAATCAGAAAATTCTGAAAAAACATGTCGTACCGCAAAAACAGAAAATGAAAGCCAAAAATACCCCTTGACATTTTCATCAAACTGGAGTATAATAAAATCAAAGAGAGCATACCGATAGGCGGTCGCTCCCAATGGTTAGTTAAGAAATAACCGTCCAAGTTGGTGGCTCGGGGCGGTTATTTCCGTTTGTTGTTGAAAACTGCATACAGGAATGATGCAAATGCAATCAGCACTGTGCTATACTGCAACAGCTCTTGCCATGTTACGTAATTCATACAATCACTCCCTTCTGGGAGCGTGGATTGACCGCCTACCGCTCTTGGTATGCTCTGTTTCCTATTATAACAGTTGTTTCTACAAATGTCAAATTGAAATTCTGAATTTCGATATCAGAGTCTCCTTCCGGAGACTCTTTTTGTTTCCCAATGATTATAATTGACAAAATGCAGAAACTGTGATATACTGAAAAAAGTGAGATTTCACCAGAATACAGGAAACGGATTCCTGCCATACTGGCATTCAACTTGCGCCGGATTGTGGCAGAGAAGCGTTGAGAAGTGAGGTTATAAAGTTGGATTTAAACATGATTTCATATCTGGCTGAATTGGGCAAGCTGCACTTTTCTCCGGAGGAAATGGAACAGATGGCAAAGGATATGACCAGCATCATTGCCATTATGGACACCGTAAAAGAAATTGACATCACCTATGATGCGCTGGCAGATAATAAAAATGTATACCTGAACGATCTGCGGGAAGACATCAGCGCACCAAGCTTTGCAACAGAGAAAATTCTGCAAAACGCTGTCAATGATGAAAACTGCTTCGTCGTACCAAAAGTAGTGGAATAACAGGAAAGGAGAATCACTTTTTTTAAAAGTGAACAAACCATATGGATATTACAACAATGGGAATCCGTGACCAGCGTACCATGCTGGATACACATCAGATTTCTGCAAAGGAACTGACCGAATGCTACCTGAATCGGATTGAAACAATTGATCCCACGCTGCAAAGCTATATCACCGTTACAAAAGAAAAGGCTTTACAGGATGCAGAAGCAGCACAAAAGAAAATTGATGCCGGAAACGCTGCTCCGCTCTGTGGCATTCCGCTCGCCATCAAAGACAATATCTGTACCGATGGCATCCGTACCACCTGCGCTTCCAAAATGCTGGAGGACTTCATACCGCCTTATAATGCAACCGTCATCGAAAAACTGGCTACACAGGATGTTGTCCTGTTGGGTAAGACCAGCATGGATGAATTCGCTATGGGTGGCTCTACACAGACCTCTGCATTCGCCAAGACAAAAAATCCATTCCGGACAGATTGCGTACCGGGCGGTTCTTCCGGCGGCTCTGCTGCTTGCGTATCTGCTTCGCTCGCTACCGCTTCGCTTGGTTCTGATACCGGTGGCTCAATCCGGCAGCCTTCTGCGTTCTGCGGTGTAACCGGTCTGAAGCCAACTTATGGTCGGGTTTCCCGTTATGGTCTGGTGGCATTTGCCTCCTCCCTCGATCAAATCGGCCCAATCGCAAAAAGTCCGTATGACTGTGCGCTGCTGCTGAATGCCATCGCTGGCTACGATCCGCACGATGGCACGGTTTCTAAGAAACCAGTAGAAGATTACACTGCAAAAATTGGTCAGGATATCAAGGGCATGAAAATTGCGCTGCCAGCTGAATTTTTCGGCGAAGGCATTGATGACAGCATCCGGAATGCAGTAATGGAAGCTGCTAAGACCTACGAAAAGATGGGTGCAACACTGGTTTCCTGCAACATGCCAAGTCTGAAATACGCAGTTGCTGCCTATTATCTGATTGCCTCTGCGGAAGCCTCTTCCAATCTGTCTCGTTACGATGGCATCAAGTATGGTCACAGAAGCAAAGTGGGCGAAAACTTCAACGAACTGATTTGCAATTCCAGAAGCGAGGGCTTCGGAACAGAAGTCAAGAGAAGAATCCTGCTCGGTAACTATGCGCTCTCCAGTGGCTATTATGATGCTTACTACGGAAAGGCACTTGCTCTGCGGCAGAAGATTGCAGCAGAATATGCTTCCATTTTTGAAACTTGTGATGTGATGCTGACACCGACAACCCCAACCGTTGCCTATCCGATTCATGAGAATATCTCTGATCCGGTCAAGATGTATCAGGCAGATATCTGCACTGTTACTGCAAATATCGCTTCCCTGCCGTCCCTCTCTACGCCATGCGGCTATGATGAAACTGGTATGCCAATCGGCATGTCTCTGACAGGCAGACAGTTTGACGAAGCCACCATTCTGCAAGTTGCAGATGCCTTCTCACAGCAGTTCTCCCTGAGAACCCCGTCCCTTTAATTCATTTCAGGAGGTCATATTACTATGTCATCATATATTCCTGTCATTGGCTTGGAAATCCATGCAGAGCTGCTGACAAAGTCCAAAGTATTCTGTACCTGTAGCGCAGAGTTCGGCGGCAGCCAGAACTCCCGTTGCTGTCCAGTCTGCACCGGTATGCCGGGTACGCTGCCAGTCATCAACCAGACTGCCGTACAGTATGCCGTAAAAGCCGGTTTTGCACTGGGTTGTAATATCAATAAATTTTCTGTATTTGACCGGAAGAACTACTTCTATCCGGACTTGCCGAAAGCCTACCAGATTTCGCAGTTGCAGCGTCCGCTCTGTATTGACGGTCTGGTAGAAATCGAAACCGAAAAGGGCAAGAAAAACATCCGCATCAACCGGATTCATCTGGAAGAGGATGCCGGTAAGCTGATTCACGATGATTTCAATGCCGTTTCTCTGGCTGACTACAACCGTTGCGGCATTCCGCTGATTGAAATCGTAACCGAACCGGATATTGGTTCTGCCGAAGAAGCAAAGGCATTCGTAGAAAAAATCAGCCTGCTGCTGCAATATGCTGGTGTCTGCGACTGTAAGATGGAACAGGGTTCTCTCCGTTGTGATGTCAACATCTCGATTATGCGACCGGAAGATAAGGAATTTGGTACACGTGCCGAAATCAAGAACCTGAACTCCCTGAAAGCCATCACCCGTGCCATCAACTATGAAATCAAGCGGCAGTCTCGTCTGCTGGATGCTGGCAAGCGTGTGGTACAGGAAACCCGTCGTTTCAACGACAACAAGGGTGAAACCACTTCCATGAGAAGTAAGGAAAATGCGCATGACTATCGGTACTTCCCAGAGCCGGACATTTTGCAGGTCAACTTCACAGACGAAATGCTCGATACCATTAAGGGAATGCTGCCGGAACTGCCGCATAAACGTCTGAAACGTTATATCGAAACCTATGGTCTATCCGAAACGGATGCCAAGATTCTGGTCAACCAGAAGCGGGTTTCTGACTTCTTTGAAGAAGCACTTACTTATTATAACGCACCAAAGAGCATTGCAAACTTCATTCTGGTAGAATTGATGCGCCGGATTAACCTCGGCGAACTGACGATGGAAGCCCTTCCGTTCACTGCTGCGGACTTTGCAAAGCTGGTTGAATTGGCAGACACTGAAAAGGTTTCCAAGAACGATGCCAAGAAGATTCTGCGTACCATGGCGGAAACTGGAACCAATCCGGAAACCATTGCCAAGGAACAGGGCATGTTGATTGTCAACGATACCGCAAAGGCAACCACCACCATCGCAGAAATTCTTGCGAACAATGCAACTGCTGTACAGCAGTATCAGAACGGCGAACAGAAAGTATTCGGCTTCCTGATGGGACAGTGCACCAAGGCATTGCGTGGTATCTGCACTCCAAAGACCATCAAGGAAACACTGGAAGCAGCACTGGCATCTGCTACCGTTGCAGAGACAACGACAACAGAACAGACAACTGCTACAGTCGAAAAAGCAGAACCGGAAACCATCGCCTATACAAAATATCAGAATGACAGCCCTTACAAGCCGTCTGTCAAGGATGGCATTCTGCAAGTAGACGGCAAGACTTTGCAGACAGAATTTGATTACAACGATGCCAAGCAGCATATCGGAGAAACCATTTCTCTCAAGGCATGCGTCCATAAAGTACGGCAGATGAGCAACTTTGCTTTCCTCATTCTGCGTACCGGTCGGTATCTCCTGCAAACGATTTATGATCCGTCTATCTGCGCTGAAAAGATGGATGGCATTCGGGAAGGTAACTTTGTATCCGTTTCCGGTATGGTACAGAAGAACGAAAAGGCAGTCGGCGGCCTGGAATTGCAGTTGCAGCACCTGACAGTCATCTCCGCTTCCAACGAAGAATATCCGCTGAAGGTTGCAAATCCGAAGCTGGGTTGCTCTCTGGATATCAATCTGGACAACCGTTCTGTTTCCTTGCGGAATATTTACGAACGGGCAATCATGAAGATTCAGGAAGGCGTTGCCAACGGTTTCCGTTCCTTTATGCTGGAACAGGGCTTTACTGAAATTCATACCCCGAAGATTGTTGCACAAGGTGCTGAGGGCGGTGCGAATATCTTCCATCTGGAATATTTCGATAAGCCGGCATTTTTGAACCAGTCACCGCAGTTCTACAAACAGGCAGCGGTTGCTTTCTATGACCGTGTCTTTGAGATTGCGCCGGTCTACCGTGCAGAAAAGCACGCAACTTCCCGTCATATCAATGAATATATTGGTCTGGACTTTGAAATGGGTTACATTGACAGCATGTACGATGTCATGGCAATGGAAACGGCAACTATCCGTGCCATCTTCGCTTACTTGCAGGAACATTACGCATATGAGCTGGATCTGCTGCACGTAGATGTACCAGTTGTAAAGGAAATTCCATGCGTTACCCTGCTCGAAGTCAAGGAGATTCTTGGCAACAAGGGTTCAAAGAACAAGCTGGATCTGGAACCGGAAGATGAAGTGGCAATCTGCGAATACGCAAAGAAGACTTTTGACAGCGACTTTATCTTCGTCACCCACTTCCCGTCTTCCAAGCCGCCGTTCTATGCGATGAACTC
>CAYNPC010000069.1:0-9092 GCA_964399025.1 uncultured Ruminococcus sp.
AAATATTGTTGCCAAAACCAAAGCAGCCCTTTTTTCCGCCACGGTGTTTGGAACAGTTATTTTCAAAATTTTTCTTTTCCAGTTTCTTCCTGAAATTTTCCAGTACATGTTCTTTTCCAAGGGAGAAACCGAACAAAATTTTCCTGCTGGTTTGTGCTCGCCCAGATATTGCAGAATATCTGTGGTGCGTTTCAGAGAAATGGAGAGCGCACCATCTGCCTTTTTGATTTTATTCTCTGCCGTTTCTGTCGGGGTATAATCTGCAACGGCAGCCGCTTTGATGATATAGTCAAAATCAGCGGCAATTGGCGCAATGGCGTGATACATATCCGCTGCTGAAACAACAGGAATGACATGCACAAACCGTGGTGGTCTGACTTCCATGTGGGCAGCGACCAGCGTAACATCTGCGCCACGCAGCATAGCAGCTTCTGCAAGTGCACAGCCCATTTTTCCGGAAGAGTGATTGGTGAGAAACCGCACCGGATCGAGGGCTTCTCTCGTTGCACCGGCAGTAATCAGGACTTTTTTTCCGGCAAGGTCTTTTTCAAACGCAATGGCACGCAGGATGAAATCCAGCAGTACCGTTTCCTCCGGCATTCTGCCATCGCCGTTGTCACCGTTGGCAAGCATCCCTGTTTCCGGCGGAATGATTTCATAGCCGAAATGCGACAGCTTCTGAATATTGTCCTGCACAATGGGATTGTGATACATGTTGTGATTCATCGCTGGTGAGAGGATTTTTTTACAAGGGCACGCCATGACAGTGGTCGTGAGCATGTCATCTGCAATCCCGTTTGCCAGTTTGCCAATGACGTTGGCGGAAGCCGGTGCGATCAGAACAACATCTGCTTGCTTGGCGATGGCAACATGTTCTACGCTGTATTGAAAATTGCGGTCGAACGTATCCACCAGACATTTGTTACCGGTCAGGGTTTCGAGTGTGATGGGGTGAATAAAATTCGTTGCATTCTGTGTCATCATCACCTGTACATTGGCGTGTCGTTTTTTTAGCATACGAGCCAGATTGGCAATTTTATAAGCGGCAATGCTGCCAGTGACAGCCAGCACGACGGTTTTTCCAGTGAGCATAGGGAAAACAACTCCTTTTTCTTTCGGTACCGATTCCGTGGAAAAATACGGAATGTTTTTTAGGATAGTATAACACAGAAAATTCAAATAAAGATATATACAATTTGAAAAAAATATGATATACTGCTTCTTGTATTGTATTGTATCCCGTGATCGGGAATAATAACAAGGAGGCAATTTCATATGAAAACGAAACTGACAACAAAACAACTGGTGATTCTGGGCTTGTTGGCAGCAATTCTGCTGCTGATGGCGTACACACCGCTGGGGTATCTGAATGTTGGACCATTCGCCATTACCTTCAACGTGATTCCGGTGGCACTGGCAGCCATCACAGTCGGACCAATCGGTGGCGCAATTGCAGGTGGAGTCTTCGGACTGACCAGCTTCTGTCAGGCGGTCGGCATCGGCGGAACCAGTGCGATGGGTTCAGTACTGTTCTCCATCAGCCCGTTCTTTACAGTCATTCAGTGTTTTGTACCACGAATTTTAGACGGTTTCCTGTTGGGATTCGTATTTCGTGGCGTTCGGAAATGTTCCAATCCGTACCTCGCCAGTGCAGTGACTGGCTTCTGTTCTGCTTTTTTCAACACGCTGTTCTTTATGACTTCTCTGGTTGTACTGTTTGGCAACACAGACTATATGCAGAACTTGATCAACGGACAGAACATTCTGTTGTTCGTTTGCAGCTTTGTCGGTGTCAATGCGGTATTTGAAATGATTTCTTCTACCGTTGTGACCGGTGCGGTCGGTTCTGCACTTTGCAAGGCAAAGTTTGTACCGGGTGTCGCCCCGACAAAGACACAGGAAGCATAAATTTTCTGGCAATCGGAGGGTGTAAGTATGGTATTGGCAATTGATATCGGAAATACAAATATCGTCATTGGCTGCTTTCAAGAGCAGACGGTTTTGTTTCAGGAAAGAATGGCAACCAACCCGAAAGCAACCAGTCTGGAATATGCTGCGATGCTGAAAACCGCATTTGAAATGCACGAGATTGACCGGCATGGCATTGAGGGAAGTATTATTTCCTCTGTTGTGCCGTCTGTGACCGGAACGGTCCAGAAGGCAGTGCTGCAATATCTCGGTATTACCGCTATGCTGGTACGGCACGATATGAACACCGGATTGGAATTTGCATTGCCGGAGCCGGAAAAGCTGGGCAGCGATCTGATTGTAGATGCGGTTGCAGCCGTCAACGAATATCCATTGCCGTTGATTGTCATTGATATGGGAACGGCAACCACGCTTTCCGTGGTGGATCGACAGAGACGGTATCTCGGCGGTGCAATTATGCCGGGCGTTGGGGTTTCTCACGATTCGCTGGTTTCCCGTACCGCACAACTTCCGGATATTGCTTTGACACCACCAGAACGTGTCATCAGCAATCACACAGTGGATTGCATGAAGAGCGGCTTGCTGTATGGAACGGCAAGCGCATTGGATGGGCTGGTGGAACGGATGCAGGCAGAGCTTGGCGAGCCGTGTACCGTCGTTGCGACGGGCGGACTGGCTGGTACGGTTGTACCGCTTTGTACCTGCAAGATGGTGACAGATGACGATCTGCTCTTAAAAGGGCTGATGATTCTGTATCACAAAAATTGATCATCATAATAATCTGAAATTATAATACAATACAAAGAACATGCTCCGGTCGGATTTTCCAGCCGGAGCATGTTTCATTCTGATACAGAATAGATTATTCGTTTTCCATCAGTTCCTGGAAGAAGTTGAAATAATCTTCCCGCTTTTCGTTTGTGAAAGCGATTGCGGTTCTTGGATGCTGGTTCAGATGACCGGTCAGCAGATACTGAATGTCATAACCCCAGACGGTGCCATTCTTTTTCATTGGCAGCATATAATTTTCCAAGAAGCGCAGAACCGGCTTCAGGTCGTACTTTGGATTCTTGAGGAAGCTCAGCAGCAGTTCCATTGCAC
Source organism: uncultured Ruminococcus sp. (assembly GCA_964399025.1). Lineage (GTDB taxonomy): Bacteria > Bacillota > Clostridia > Oscillospirales > Ruminococcaceae > Ruminococcus_C. The sequence goes on from CAYNPC010000069.1 coordinate 3,031, forward strand.
AGTTGCCGGCACCTCTGCCCATTGCGCCCATTGTTGCATCCAGATAGCTGACACCACGCATTGCGCTCTCGATGGTGTTTGCATAAGCAAGCCGCTGGTTGTCGTGTGCATGAATGCCGACCTTCTTGCCATACTTGTTGGCAGCTTCCAGATATTTATCTGCCAGATGGCGCATTTCCAGTGGGAAAATAGAGCCATAGCTGTCAACCAGATAAATGACATTGACGCTGGTCTGGCCCAGAATCTGAAGTGCTTCATCCAGTTCCGATTCCTTTGCCTTGGAAACAGCCATGATGTTGACCGTTGTGCGGTAGCCCTTCTTTGCGCAGTGTTCAATCATATCGACTGCTGCCGGAATGGTGTTGATATAGGTTGCCACTCTGACAATGTCAATGATGCTGTCTTTCTTTTCCGGCAAGTCCCGTTCCAGATTGGTACGCCCAACGTCTGCCATGACTGCCAGCTGCATATTGGTGTTATTCTCTCCAATTACGCTGCGGATTTTTTCTTCGTCGCAGAATTTCCAGATGCCGAACTTGTCCACGTCAAACAAGTCACGGTCTGCTTTGTAGCCCAGTTCCATGCAATCTACGCCAGCCTTGAGGTTGGTTTCATAGAGTGCCTTGATGAATGCATCGGAAAAATAAAAGCTGTTGACCAGTCCGCCATCCCGAATGGTAGCGTCCAGTACTTTAATATCTGGTCGGAAAGACATTGATGTGCCTTTAATCGGTTCTTTGTATTCCATATTTTTCTTCCTTCCTGTCACAATGCGTGTGACGACTTTTATTATAACAGATTTTTGCAGAAAGCACAATGCGAAAATTGATTTTTTAGCAAATGGTACAACTTTTAGAAAAGAATTTTAGTCGAAGTGACAAAAATGCAGGGCGGAAAATCGAAATTTACAAAAAGAATGATTTTTTTTGTTTACAAGTGCGCAAAAATGTGGTACAATCAATCCTGTTATCATGTAATCAACATGCACAAGGAGGAGATGTTTATGTTCTTTTCGGAATCAGATGTGATGGAATTTGTAGAGGAGAACGACGTAAAATTCATTCGACTGACATTTTGTGACACAATGGGAACCATGAAAAACATTGCCATTTTACCGAGGGAGTTGCCACGGGCATTTGAAAACGGCATTCCCATCAACGCTACGGGTCTGTTAGAAGAGCAGCATCAGAATCTGTTACTCAAGCCAGACTTTTCCACACTTTCTGTACTGCCGTGGCGACCGCAGTCCGGTCGGGTTGTTCGCTTTTTCTGCAACCTGATGACGATGGACGGAAAGCCCTATGCAGGAGACTTGCGGCAGAATCTGTTGAACACCATGCACGAGATCGAACAGCAGGGGTATCAATGTCAGATTGCAACCCGTTGTGAATTTTATCTCTTCAAGACCGATGTAGAGGGCAACCCAACCCGAGAGCCTTATGACCACGGCGGCTATCTGGACATTGCACCGCTGGACAAGTGCGAAAACACCAGACGGGAGATCTGTCTTTCTCTGGAGGAGATGGGGCTTGCACCGACTTCTTCCTGCCACAAGCATGGCCCCGGACAGAATGAGATTGATTTTGCCTACAGCAATCCGTTACATGCGGCGGACAATATGATGCACTACAAAACAGTAGTCAAGACCATTGCAACGCAGAACGGTCTTTATGCTTCTTTCATGCCGAAGCCACTGCCTAACCAGAATGGCAGCGGACTGAAAATCAATATCGTTGTGCAGAAAAACGGAAAGAATATTTTCGGGGATTGTCCGGAGAATATGACAGAGGAAGGTCGTTCGTACATCGCCGGCATTCTGAATCGTGTCTGTGATTTTACGCTCTTTTCCAATCCGATTGTCAATTCCTATGAGCGGTTGCAGTTGCAGACCGCACCGGGACGGGTGAACTGGTCTTCTGAAAACCGTGTGCCGCTGATTCGGCTGATGTATATTCCGGGCGGCGAAGCCATTATTGAGGTGCGTTCAGCGGATGCGTATTGCAACCCTTATATCACATTCCAGATGCTGCTGCGTGCTGGTATGGAGGGCATCCGACATCAGGAACAGTTGAAGTCGGAATGGAATGCCGCCAACGAAGCAACCGTTTTCCGGAAGTTACCGGCTTCTCTGTCGGCAGCGTTGGAGCAGGCAAGAGACAGCGAATTTGTGAAAACTTATTTGCCGGATGCGGTGCTGCACGATTTCTTCCAGAAAACAGAGCAACAGATACAGGCAGTGGCAGCGGCGGAAAATCCGCAGGTATATGCCTATGAACACTTCTTTTGATATCATGCTGGAAAACACAGAAAAGGGAGGAAGCATTAAGCGTGAATATAGAGCGAGCACTTCTGATTTCTGGTTCCGATAAAGGCATTGATGTAATCACTAATTTCTTCAAAAGCTGTGGATACACTGCTGTCTCCGTTGTTTCCAGTGGAGATGAGGCGAGACGGATTCTGCAACAGGACACATATAGCTTGATTGTCATCAACACACCACTCAAAGATGAGTTCGGCTATCAACTGTCTTTGCAGCTGACACAAAACACATATGCTGGTGTCATGCTGTTGTGCAAGGCGGATATGGCAGAAGAAATGACCAACAAAACGGGGACGTATGGTGTGTTGGTTGTGGCGAAACCCATCAACCGGACGGCGTTGTATCAGGCAACACGGATGGCAAAAGCGATGCACGGACGCATGATACAGATGAAGCTGGAAAATAATAAATTACAGAAAAAATTAGAGGAATTGCGATATGTCTCCAGAGTGAAATGCCTTTTGATTGAACGAGAACAATATACCGAATTGCAGGCGCATCGTTACATTGAAAAAATGGCGATGGACACACGACGTACCCGCAAGGAAGTGGCAATGGAAATTCTTTCGCATTATGGAGAGTAAAAAAAGTCCCCCCGTATCCCGTTTGTGGATACGAGGGGACTTCTGCTATTCGCAATCAATTGTTAGCCGATAAAAAATAATGTCCAGTAATAGAGATCGGAATCAGGGGAATAGTAGATACCAACGCCGGCAGATGTGAATTTGCTGTTCAGAATGTTGGCACGATGGCTACTGGAACTCATCCAAGCCTCGACGACATCTTCTGGATCATCATATCCCATCGCCAGATTTTCGCCAGCGGTTCGACAAGAAATGTTGTATTCCTGCAAAACTGTAAACGTGCTGCTGCCATCCGGTCGGGTGTGCTGGAATGTCTCAGAAATTTCTTCTGCTCTCAGATCAGCGACACGGTGCAAAACCGTAGAAGTGTTGAGTGCAGAGAGCCCGTATTCGGCACGTTCCTGATTCACACAATCTAACACGGCATCAGCCGCAGACAACTCTGTCTGTACTTCTGGTTCGTCAGAAGGAAGCAAATCGCTCCATTCTGGTTGCAAGCCAGCTGCCTCCATGGCATAGTATTGCAGGACGTAAACAGCATCTTCTACAGAAGCAACGCCGTCCTCATTGACATCCAGTGCCGCAAACTGCATCGTGGTCAGTTCTGCGTCCAGACCGGCTGCCTGACGTGCGTAAGTCTGTAAAATCAGACAGGCATCCTCCACAGAGATAACGCCATCTCCGTCTACATCTCCCTTTTCGTATATGTTTGTTGCATGTACATAGCTGTGACTTCCCATCATCATCAGAATTGCTGCCATCAACGCAGCAGCCAGACGGGAAAAGTGATTCCGTTTCAACGTATATACTCCTCTCTATATTCTGAAAACGACACTGCAAATGATATCTTGTGATATCATACAAATATTATACTATATTCGTTGGGAAATTTCATGCAAATAATAAAAAGAGCAGGTACTTCTTTTGTACCTGCTCTTCGTTTAAAAAGTGAATAATATAAATCGTTTACGCAATTACGATAACTGGGTAACCAATTTCTACGATGTCATACAATTTCGTCACATCTTCCAGTTTCATGTTAATGCAACCGTGGGAGCCGTTTGTCTTATAGATTTCGCCACCGTAAGCACTTCTGGACAGGTCGTGGAAACCGATACCAATCTCTGTGAAGTTAACCCAGTAGTCAACCGGCTGTTCGTAGCCTTGTACAGCGTAAGTACCCAGCGTAACGTTCCGTTCCATATCCCAAACCTGATAGATACCCGGCGGCGTTGCACGATCCGGATCGGTTGCCAGACCAGTTACACAGTCTGCTTCCAGTACCAGCTCGCCATCCTTGTAGAGGAAAACCTTCTGATTGGTGATATCTACTTCTGCATAGGAATCGCCGATATCATCTGTTGCACGACAATAACCTTCCTTACTGTAGACCGGCTCAATGGTGACGGATTCGCCGGCAGTCAGATAATCTACCAGTTCATCTACTGTGGAGTCAACATCTGTCTTCCAGCCATAAGTACCGTAGTCACCGAGCGGCAGTTCCAGCACACCCTGCAAAGTGGAGCGGAATGTACGGGTATAACCGGCAACGTAAGTGTCATACTTTACCAGATGATCTCTGACCCAAGTTTCTGCGCTGTCTCGGTCAACGGTAATGTTGCCGTCGTTATCAGCGGAGAGCCAGTCAGCAATCGTGCTGGTGTCCAGTACTTCCTGTCGATCATCAAAATCATACGTAATTGTCAGACCAGAGAGCGCATTGCAAGCTTCCAGTGCGCTTGTCAGGTCTTCCGACTTGACATCGGCTTCCAGATAGCAATCGGCTGCTGTCATATCAATATCATTATTGCCTTCTCGCATCTGTTCGATGGTGTAGTTCATCAGAACGGTTGCATCTACCATATCGCCGTTATCTTCCGGCACGATGCTGTATGTACCATCAGAACCCTTCTGGATGTAAGCATCTGTCGGTGGCGTTGTGCCCCAGCTGTTGGAGAGAACCAGATTGGACAGAGCGGATTCCGAATAGGAGTTGATGAGAGAAACGCTGTAATCGGTTCTGTGCATCAGTTTGGTGAACCAAAGCACATGGCTTTCATCCGCAGCTGCCTGCAAGGAATTTTCCGGCAGGGTCACAGTAGAACCAAAGTCAGAACCTTCAAAATGCACCTTTTCGCCGCTCTTCTTTGTAAAGGTAATGCCGTTTGCGCTGGCACTTTCAATGATTTTATTTTCTGCTTCACTGACAGTCATACCGCCCACATCAATCTGGTTGACGTATGTATTCGGCAGCAGCTCATTCCGATAGGAGAAGTAACCAATCAGGTAGGCAATCAAAAGAAGCAGTACCAGTACCAGTGCGGCAATTGATACAATCTTTCCGACTTTGCTGCCGGAAGCGGTGGTTTCTTCTTCGTAGCGAGTCTGTTGTGGAACAGGACGCTGTCTTGTCTGTTTGGTGGATTGTGCCGGCTGTCTGGTTTGTTTCGTCTGTTTCGGACGATTGTTGCCAGTCTGCGGCTGGTTGGTGGTGTTACCATTGCGACGGCGTACATAACGCTGTGCTTCTGCTGCGGTAGCAGAGTTGGTTTCATCGGTGTAGATGCCCTGTGAGGCGGAAGCAACCGAAGCTTTGATCTGCCGCAGCTTTTCTGCTTTGGCATCGCCACTTGTACGGGCGTTGGTTTCTGCCTGCTGACCACGGGAAACCGGTTGTTCTGTTGTCTGCGCTTTCTTTCTTCTTGCTCTGGGCTGTCCATTGTTCAGTGCTGCCTGCATTTCCTGTTGCAGTTCATCTTTGGAAATGGGGGCAGGGGAGGATCCGTTCTTTGCGGATCGGGACGCATTCTGCTTGTCACTCAATGCAATCTTCCTTTCTATTCTATTCATTGAAATACGGATACTATTGACGGGAGCATCAGATTTCGTGCGAAAATTCACACAATTTCTGATGGGAAATTATCATTTCTTATTATATCCACTTTCCGGTTTCTTGTCAACTGTTTTCCCCCTAAAGTTGAAACGGGCGGCAATTTTGTTGAAAATAAATAGAAATGGCGGGAAATGAAAAAATAAATTGTGCAGATTAGATTGAAAGAGGGATTGGAATCATGAAGAAAAATCTGTTACAAAAATTGGAAGGCAAATCTGTTAGTTTTTAACATTATTTTTGTCTGTTTAATATACTCCATATATTA
>CAYNPC010000070.1:0-9039 GCA_964399025.1 uncultured Ruminococcus sp.
TACGGAATATCGTTATCACGACGATATACGTTTGCTCTCGGGTTGTCCCAGCTACGGAATACAGCCTTGATTGCGCCCATCAGCTGTTCCTTCGGATCAGACGGGAAGTCAGAACCAATCTTTTCCTTGTATTCTGCCTTGAACTGATTTGCCAGTTCCTTCAGGTCGTCAGCGGTCAGCTCAACGTCCTGTGTTACGCCTCTGTCAGCCTTCATCTTGTCGATGAGTTCTTCGAAGTACTTCTTGCCGACTTCCATAACAACGTCAGAGTACATCTGGATAAATCTTCTGTAGCAGTCCCAAGCCCATCTCGGGTTGCCAGACTGTGCAGCGATGGTTTCTACAACCTCTTCGTTCAGACCGAGGTTCAGAATGGTATCCATCATACCCGGCATGGAAGCCCGTGCACCAGAACGAACGGATACGAGCAGCGGATTTTCCTTATCGCCGAACTTCTTGCCGGTGATGCCTTCCATCTTCTCGATGTATTCGTTGATTTCAGCCTGAATATCCGGGTTGATCTGACGACCATCCTCGTAATACTGTGTGCAAGCTTCTGTTGTGATTGTGAAGCCCTGCGGAACCGGCAGACCGATGTTGGTCATTTCGGCCAGGTTTGCGCCCTTACCGCCGAGCAGCTCTCTCATGTTTGCATTACCCTCGGTAAACAGATAACAATACTTCTTTGCCATTGGTAACTACCTCCCAGTTTTTTCATTTCATTCTTACGGGTTTCGGATGTTTGTGAAGCGGCAAACGACAGGAAAGAAATGGCAGTTTCCTCCTGAATCCGACCCCTGCCTCTATTATAACACATCCTGACGGAAAATACCATACATATTTTCAAAAAAATCCACCTTGATTTTTATGGCAACTTATACAAAAATAACAATCGGCGATTTTTTTTCGAAAAAAGGCTTGCATTTCCATCAACATTTTGTCATACTATAAGTAGTACGCTTTTTTGACGGGAAACCACCAAAAAAAGGAATTGATATACAGGAGGAATCTCAATATGGATCAAGTTGTAATATTGGCTGGCGGTCACGGCAGCCGCATGAAAGCCGCCATCCCGAAACCAATGCTGACGGTACTGGATGTCCCGATGCTGGGCTGGGTGGTACAGGCATGTGAGCAGGCAGACCTGCGGCGCATCTGTGTCGTAACCGGCTACAAATCACAGTTCATCGAACATTACCTGAATGACAAGTACCGGACGGTCTTGCAGGCAGAACGGCTCGGCACCGGACACGCTGTCAAGCAGGCCGTGCCATTTCTGGAAGAGGACACCACAGGCAATACGCTGGTGCTCTGTGGAGATGCACCGTTTATGGACAGCGACACCATCCGGCAGGCATATCAACTGCACAAAGCACAGCAGAACGCTGTCACGGTCATCACCGCAAAGCTGGACGACCCACACGGCTACGGCAGAATCCTGCGGAACGAAACCGGCATTGCTGCCATTGTAGAGGAGAAAGATGCCACAGAAGCACAGCGGTTGATTTCGGAAGTCAACTCCGGTGCATACTGGTTCCGGACAGAAGACCTGCTCACGTTACTGGATGGTCTTTCGCAGTCCAACGTACAGGGAGAATATTACCTGACAGATACCGTTGGTCTGGCACTGGAACAGGGCAAACGGGCAGGTGCTTACCTGACAGAAAACACTGATGTGGTACTGGGCGCAAACACCAGAAAAGATCTGCTGCACCTGAATGAGGTCGCACGGTGGAAGGTGCTGGAGAAGCACATGGAAAACGGTGTCAACTTCGTCTGCACCGATGGGATTGTCATTGGCAAGGATGTCGAAATCGGCGCAGAAACCACCATTCTTCCGGGCACACAGCTCAAGGGCAGAACAAAAATCGGTTCTCGCAGCACCATCGGTCCGAATTGTGTCATTGAAAACTGCATTGTCGGCGAATACGTTGTGCTGAATTACGTGCAGGCGTATGAATCCGTGATTGAGGATGCCGTCAAGATTGGACCATTTGTACATATCCGTCCGAATTCGCACATCCGCAACGGCGTAAAAATCGGTGACTTCGTGGAAGTCAAGAATTCTGTCATCGGAGAAGGCACTGCCGTTGCCCATCTGACCTATGTCGGCGACAGCGATGTCGGTAAGAAAGTCAACTTCGGTTGCGGTACGGTTACGGTCAACTATGACGGCATGAAGAAACAGCGTTGTGTCATTGGCGATAACTGCTTTATCGGCTGTAACACCAACCTGATTGCACCGGTGAAGCTGGGCAAGGGTGCTTATACCGCTGCCGGTTCGACGGTCACAAAGGACGTACCGGATTACGCACTGGCGGTAGAACGTGCTGACCTGAAGATGAAAGAGGGCTACAGCCTGAAAAAACTGAGAGGAAAGCTCTCCGCTGACGATAAGAAATAACAATCCACTTGCGGCATCCGCTCCGGCAGATGCCGCTTCTGTGGGTAGAAAGAAAGGAAACCAAATCTGTGAGCATTCTTGACCTATTCAAACAAATCGAAAACGACAAGCACCGCATGGGCAAACCGGAATGGTTGGTGGTCGGGCTGGGCAATCCCGGATTGGAATATGCCGAAACCCGTCACAATGCCGGCTTCCTTGCCATCAATGCCCTGACGGCGGAACACAATATTTCTATGAATACCATGAAGTTCCGTTCCGACTGTGGCGATGGTATGCTGGGCGATGTCCGGTGCTTTTTTATGAAACCGGCTACTTATATGAATAACAGCGGCGAAGCCGTCGCTGCCGCAGCAGATTTTTACAAGATTCCACCGGAACACATTCTGGTGATTTTTGATGACATCTCTCTGCCACCGGGGAAAATCCGGATTCGTCGGAAAGGCAGTGCCGGCGGTCACAACGGCATCCGCAGTGTCATTGCGATGATCGGTTCGGAAGATTTTCCGAGAATCAAAATCGGCGTTGGTGCAAAGCCACACAAAAATTACGATCTGGCGGACTGGGTACTGGGAAAGTTTCCGGAAACCGATATGGAACAGATGCAGGCTGCATTCGCTCTGACGGCAAAGTCCGCCGAGGAAATCGTTGCCGGCAATATCGAAGCGGCAATGGCAAAATACAGCCACTGAGTTGCCGCTGAGAAAGGAGACAGCGCATGTCATTTTTTCAAGAAACCATACAGAACATGCCATGCTACCGCCAATTACAACAGGCAAAGGCAGCCGGCATTTCTCCTGTCGCACTCACCGGCTGTGCCACCGTCCAGAAGGCACAGCTTGCACTTGCGCTCGCACAAGACGACAGGCATCCCCTCCTGCTCCTCACCGGTGAGGAAGCAGAGGCACGCCGGCTCTGCGATGACATCAACACCATGGCAGGCACACCGACGGCACAGCTGTTTCCTGCAAAAGAACTGATTTTAGCACCGGCAGAGGGCGTTTCGACTGCCTATCTTTACACCCGTCTGGGTGTGCTTTCTGCTGTCCAGAATGGCACTTGTTCCATTGTCACTGCCAGCATCGAAGCCCTCATGCAACCCGTTATGCCGCCAGAACAGCTACGGGATACCGCTTGTGTCCTGAAAAGCGGCGACGAATTGCCCATCGAGACCCTGCGAACCCGTCTGATTGCGATGGGGTATCAACGTTGTGATGCGGTAGAGGGAGCAGGGCAGTTCTCCATCCGTGGCGATCTCGTCGATATTTTCTCGGCACAAGCCCCTTTCCCCTACCGGTTGGAATTCTGGGGCGATGAAATCGAAAGCATCTCGCCCTTCGATCCGGAAACACAGCGACGGACAGACCCTGTCCCTGAAATGACGCTGATTCCGGCAAGAGAAACCCTCTGCGACCCCACGCTTCTGGCAAGCCAGATCCGACAGCTTGCCAACAGCCTGCGTGGAAAATACGCTGCCGCTGCAAAGCAACAGCTGTTACAGGAAGCACAACAGCTCGAAGACGGATTGGAACTGGTGCAGATTGACAAATATTATCCCCTGATTCATGAAACACCTGCCCTGCTGACCGATTACGGCTTTTCTACGGTTCTGCTGAGCGAATCCGCCTCTATCACAGAAACTGCTCGCACGTTGCTGGCACGCTATCGGGAAGATGCCAAAGTCCTGCTGGAGGACGGCGTTCTCTGCCGTGGGCTGACCGGATACTATCAAGAACCGGAAACCATCCAGAACCGGTTACAGGGTTGTTTCTGTGTTGCCGTGCAACAGTTTCTACAGGGCGGTTCTCATATTGAGTATCAAAAGCTGCTCTCTATGGAATGTGTGCAGCTCTCTGCATGGAGTGGCGAACTGCGACAACTCACCGAAGACCTGAAAGGCTATCTGGGACAGCATTACGCTGTTATGCTGCTCGCCGGCAGCGAAAAGACGTTGCCCATTCTCCAGAAAGACTTGCAGGAAAGCGGCATTCCCTGCGTATTGGCAACCGAGGAACTGCCCACATGGAAACCGAATCAGGTTTATCTGATGAGCGGCAGCTTGTCCGGCGGCTATGTCTGCCCAGAAACCAAGACGGTCATCATTACACAAGGGCGCACGGTGCGCACAGGCAATCGGAAACGCCGGCAGCACAAAGCAGGACAGGCATTGAAAAGCCTCTCTGACCTGACCCCCGGCGATCTGGTAGTACACACCACACACGGAATCGGACGGTTCCTCGGCATCCGGAAACTGGAGCTGGAAGGTATGATCAAGGATTATATCACCATCCAGTATCAGGGAAACGAAAACCTCTACGTTCCCGTTACACAGATGGATCTGGTTTCTCGTTATATCAGCGGTCGGGATGACAGCCACGTCAAGTTGCATCGGCTTTCTGCTTCGGACTGGCAGAAGACCAGAAATCAGGTCAAACGTGCCGTCAAGGATATGGCAAAGGAACTGACGGCACTCTATGCCAAACGAGAGAAAAGCCAAGGCTTCGCCTTTTATCCGGATGACGGCACACAGGCAGATTTTGAAGCACGGTTTCCCTATGTCGAAACGGATGACCAGCTGCAAAGCATCGCAGAAATCAAAGCCGATATGGAACAACCTCGCCCGATGGATCGCCTGCTCTGCGGAGACGTGGGATTCGGAAAAACAGAAGTCGCATTGCGTGCTGCCATGAAGTGCATCCTCAGTGGCAAACAATGCGCTATTTTAGTCCCGACTACAGTGCTGGCGATGCAACATTATCAAACCGCTGTCCGACGGTTTGAAGCGTTTCCGGTCAACATCGTTCTGCTCTCCCGTTACAATTCTCCGAAACAAACCAGAGAGAATCTGAAAAAAATCCGCACCGGCGTTGCCGACCTCGTTATCGGTACGCATCGTGTCGTGCAGAAAGATGTCCAGTTCAAATCACTGGGGCTTGCAATTGTCGATGAGGAACAGCGGTTCGGTGTGGCACACAAGGAAAAATTCAAGGAAATGTTCCCCGGTGTGGATATGCTGACACTCTCCGCCACGCCGATTCCTCGGACATTGAATATGGCGATGAGTGGAATGCGTGATATGTCTGTCATTGCAGAACCGCCACAGGATCGCTACCCTGTCCAGACCTGTGTAATGGAATATCAACTTGGCGTGCTGGTGCAGGCAATGCGGCGAGAACTGAAACGGGGCGGTCAGGTTTACTACATCCACAATCGGGTGGAGACGATGGAACAGACCGCTGCAAAATTACAGGAAGTCATGCCGGAAGCCAGAATCGCCATTGCCAACGGACAGATGGACGAAAAAACATTGTCGGAAATCTGGCAGCAGCTGGTGGAGGCAGAAATTGATATTCTGGTTTGCACAACCATCATTGAAACCGGTGTCGATGTGCCAAACGTCAACACGCTGATCATCGAACGGGCGGATTGCTTCGGCTTATCCCAGCTGTATCAGCTGCGTGGCAGAGTGGGACGTTCCAACCGAAGAGGATATGCGTATTTCACATTCCGTCGGGATCAGGTGCTCTCCGAAGAAGCCTCCAGACGACTCACTGCCATGCGGGAATTTACACAGTTCGGCAGCGGCTTCCAGATTGCCATGCGAGATCTGGAAATCCGTGGGGCTGGCAGCCTGCTCGGTGGCAAACAACATGGTCATATGGAAGCAGTCGGTTATGATATGTATTTACAGCTGCTACAAGAAGCCATCGCAGAAGAAAAAGGCACCCCCATCCAGCATACCTCTGCCTGCGTGGTGGATGTCCAGATGGAAGCCCATATTCCGGATACGTATATTCAGAGTCTCAGCCAGCGGCTGGACATCTACCGGAAAATCGCTGCCATCGAAACAGAACAAGACCAGTCCGACTTGCTGGATGAACTGATTGACCGCTACGGCGACCCACCAAACGCCATTATCGGTCTGCTGCACGTCGCTCTGCTGCGGAATCAGGCGGCACAGCTCGGCATTACAGAAATCACACAGCGGAATCATACCCTCTATTTCTATACAGAACATCCCACACAGGCACAGATTACCGCTCTGGCATCCCAGTATCGGGGACAGGTCATCTTCAATGGGCTACAGAATCCTTATATCGGCATCAAATTGCAGGCTGGGCAAGCGCCGGTCGCACAGATGAAAGCCGTGCTTTCTGTCATGCGAAATGCGGAAATCCCCCCTTCGCAACCTGAAAAATAAGGAAAAAATCAGAAGAATTGCAGAACTTTTTCTGAAATTGTAGAATATTGAATAAAAATATCATTCTAATTTGTGCAACTTGTGCATTTACACCAGTAAAAAAGTATGTTATAATGAACCTAAACGTATGAACAAGCAGACAAAAAGAGGGACGTTGTCTGCATTGAGCATGAAGATTGGAGGAGACATTTCATGAAGAGCATGAAAAGAGAAAAAAAGCATGTACTTGCTGCTTCCATTTGTGCAGCTTCTCTGCTGGCAGTGACCGTCGTACCGACCGCTTTCCCTGTATCTGCGGATGAAGTCGCTACAGAAGAAACTGCTACAACCGTATCGGCAGAGGAGGATGCATCCACTGTCGGAGATGCTGTCACCACAACGGTTGCGGACACAGATGCAACCAGCTCGGAAGAAACCACAACAGAAACATCTGATACCACAGATACTTCCACCACAACAGTTGGTGCTTCGAAAATCGACAGTTTGTTCGTCGATTTCTCTCTGTCAGATGCCACAAAGGCAGTGACAGACCTGTATCCGGGATTTCAGGTGACCATTGATGAAGTACAGATTGACGGCGTTGCCGTTGCTTATACCGCAGCAGCAGATGTTGCAGTCGCACCGACGGTGGACGAAGCTTCCGATGCCCAGTATATCCGTGCAACCTTGTGTAATCTGACCTCTTCATCCAGCGATGGCTATCTGGAAACAGAAGTACCGATCGCATCCAGCATTGAAGTTACATTTACGGTATCCGGTATGACAGGTGCAACCACAACCGATCCGGTCAACGCTGCGCTGACTGGCTCTCTGGACAATGGCACGTATGCTTACTATGGTCCGAACAATGAAAACAACAAGCAGGTCGTAAACGCAGATGCAACTGTCACTTCTGACGGTACATATGTAGTTTCTTGGAAACTGCCGACTACAACGGAAAACGATCCGACTGTTACAACCACCAGCACCAGCACCACAACGGACAATACAAATGGTGCTTATGATACAAACGGCAAAACAAACAGCTATTACTCCAGCGGAAACAGTGGCAGCTCCGGTAGTTCCGGTAGCTCCGGCAGTTCTGGCAGCAGTGGATCTTCCTCTTCTACCAGCCCGACACAGACCGCTGACTTTGGCGTAGGTGCTGTCGTTTTGGGTGCTGTTGCAGCGATTTCTCTGGCAGGTGCCGCTTTTACCGTGACCAGAAGAAAGAGAAAGTGAACGGATCTTTCCGGACACCATTGAAAAAGAAAAAAGCGAATTTGTAGGTTAAAATAGATCGAAACGTCCTCCGTCTCCGACTGGGGGCGTTTCCACTATCATGAGAAAAACATGAGAGAAACGCATAAAATAAAACGATAAAATAGGAGGAGACACACATGACAAACCATCTGTATCGCATTGGTGCGGCTGCATTTGCCGCTTCTCTGGCTGTGGCATCCCTTTCCGCCATGACAATGACACCAGTATCTGCTGCGGAAATTTGCAGCGCATCCATTCGAGGCAGTCTGGGTGCTGGTTATATGTATTTCGGGGAAGACAACGCCAGCAATACCACCGACACCATCAAGAACGGCCCTGCCCGCATTGACAGCGATGGCACGTACATTACTTCGTGGACCATCACACAAGGCACAATTGCACCATCCATCAACACCCTTGCACTGGGGTTGACATTCGCAGATGGCGTGGATGCAGAAACGGCTTACCCGAATCTGAGCATCACCCTCAATTCCATTGAAATTGACGATGATACCAGCAAGACATTTACATTTACTTCCCCCAGCAAACTTGTCTTCGATGAAGATTATGCAGAAATTTCCATCTGTGATGCAACGGTTTCCACAAACCTGATTCCGAAAGAAACCACCATTACCGATAACATCACCATTACATTCACCGTCAGTGGACTGGGCGACGCAACCACCGCTACCACAAATGCAGCTGCGGATGATACCAGTGCCATCACAACGACAACCGTTTTTGAAACGCCTGTTGTTTCCAACGATAATGGCGAGGCTGTCGCATTGGAACTGGATACAGATGACGACGCTGCCAACCCGACCCAGACTGCCGATTTCGGCATTGGTGCTGTTGCACTGGGCGCAGTCGCAGCCGTTGCCCTGACAGGGATTACCCTGACGATGACCAAGAGAAAAAAGAAGTAAGCCTTTCGCTATGCCATCAGCATTCTGAACTGTAACAGCGTCTTGTCTTGACAGGACGCTGTTTCTGTCGGAGACAAAAAATGCCCTGTCGGTGAAATCATGCCACCGACAGGGAACACATACAAATACATATCATGCAGAATGGCTTACGCTTCTTCTGCTTCGACCTTTTCTTCCGGTTCTACCTTATCTGCTGCTTCAGAAGCATAGTCTTCTTCTAAATCTGCTTCGTCGTCTGCGCAAACGTCTGCGTCACAGCAGCAGGT
>CAYNPC010000071.1:0-3594 GCA_964399025.1 uncultured Ruminococcus sp.
ATTTTGTTTCTTTTTCCGAAATCTAAAACGAAAGGATGTTTTTTACTATGACAGTTTCCCTTTTCTCGGGACAGGGTTCCCAATATGTTGGCATGGGTCTGGATCTGCTCGCTGCGAATCCGTCTCTCTCTTCCATTTATGACACCGCTTCTGCAATTCTCGGATTTGACCTGAAAGATATCATCGCAAACAGCGACGATGCTACGCTTTCCCGTACCATCTACGCACAGCCTGCCATCATGGCAACCTCGCTGTGCTGTCTGGAAGCCGCAAAGGCACAGGGTTATACATTTGATGCCGTTGCCGGTCACTCGCTGGGTGAATATGCCGCTATGGTGGCTGCCGGTGTGCTGACACTGGAAGACGGTTTCCGTGTCATCAAGGCACGTTCCGAAGCAATGGAGGCAGCCGCACAGCAGGCAAATGGCGTAATGTGTGCCATTCTGAAAATGAAGCCGGAAGAAGTAGAGCGCATCTGCGCAGAAACAACCGGCTACGTTGTACCGGCAAACTATAACTCCAGTGTACAGACCGTCATTGCCGGCGAAAAAGAAGCCGTAGAAGCTGCCGCTGCTGCCTGCACCGCACAGAAGGCACGTGCCGTTATGCTCGCCGTTGCCAGCGCATTCCATACAAAATTGATGCAGCCAGCTGCTGATACTTTCTATGATGCCATTCAGGACGTGACCTTCCACAAGCCGAATGTCCGTTTCTATTCCAATGTACTCGGCACAGAACTGACAGACTTCTCTGATATGCCGTCCCTGCTGGCAAAACACATCGTTTCTCCGGTTCGCTTCACACAGGAACTGGCACAGATGCAGGCAGACGGTGCAGACACGTTCATTGAATTTGGTCCGAAGAGCGTTCTGACCGGTCTGGTCAAGAAAACCCTCAAGGGCGTTACCGCAAAGAACTGCGAATCGGTTGACACATTAAAAGAAGTGGTGGCGTAACATGGAACATTATACGCTGATTGGTCATCCGCTGGGACATTCCATGTCCCCGTGGATTCATAGCCGTCTGTTTGCCCTTTCGGGCAGAGAGGCGGATTATACCCTGACAGATCTTGTGCCGGAAGATCTCACCCTCCAGATTGATGATCTGCGTGCGCTGCGTGGATTCAATATCACCATTCCGCACAAAGTGGAAATCATTCCGTTTCTGGATCATATGGATGATTCTGCACAGCGGTATCAGTCTGTCAACTGCGTTGCCAATCAGAACGGCAACTTAATCGGCTATAACACGGACTGTGATGGCTTTCTGCGTTCTGTCGCTGCCTTTCCGCTGGATGGAAAAGTCCTGCTGACCGGTTGCGGCGGTGCAGGTCGCATGATGGCAACCGAAGCCGTCCTGCATGGTGCTGACCTGACCATTGGCATTCTGGAACGACACCTGCCGATGGTGCGCACGTTTCTTGCCGAACTGAAAGAAATGATGCCGGATGCAAAGGTGCGCTACGCTCTGACAGCGGAACTGGACGAACCGTTCGATTTTCTGATGAACAGCACACCGGTCGGTATGTATCCAAACACAGATGCGATGCCGCTGTCGGAATCCCTGCTGGAACAATGCGGCTCTGTTTTTGATGTCATCTATAATCCGACAGAAACCAAATTGATTCAGAAAGCCAAAGCAATGGGCAAACCGGTCTGTGGCGGGGCAGCGATGCTCGTATGGCAGGCAGTCAAAGCACACGAAATCTGGAACGGGGACACTTACACCAACGAACAGATTCAGGCATTGATTGCCGAAATGGAAGCAGAAATCCAACGGCTGTTTCCGGTTCAGGAGGCAACCGCATGACGATTTTTCTATGTGGCTTTATGGGCTGCGGCAAGTCTGCACTGGGGCGGGCACTGTCTGCAAAATTGCAGCTGCCGCTGACGGATACCGATGACGAAATCGTCAAACAACTGCACATGACCATTCCGGCTATCTTCGCACAAAAAGGCGAACCGTTTTTCCGGCAGACCGAAACAGAAATCATCACACAGCTGGCACAGCAAGACGGTATTGTCTCCTGTGGCGGCGGTGTCATGGTCAATCCGGTCAATGCAGCACGGGCAAAAGCACACGGTGGCATTGTGATTTACTTACAGCAGACATTCGCTGTCTGCTATGACCGCATCAAAAACGATACCAATCGCCCGATTGTACAGCAAAACACAAAAGAAGCCTTGCAACAGCTGTTCCAGAATCGGGAACAACAGTATCAGGCAAATGCAACGTATTCTGTGATTGCCGGCGAGACACCGGAGGAATCGGCAGAACGAGTGATCCGGTTGCTGCAACAACAGGGCGAGTTACCAGCAATTCTGACTGACGAAAAGGAGTGATTCTCATCATAACCATTTATAATGCCGTCATCCATACCATGACAGAAGCCGGCACCATTCCAAACGGGTTTCTGCAAGTGGAAAACGGAAAAATTGTCCGTGTACAAGCCGGCACACCGGATACCATCACGGATACGGATATTGATGCCAAAGGCAGCGTCCTGCTGCCCGGCTTCATTGATGCCCATACGCACCTCGGCATTCTGGAAAACGGTCTGGATTTTGAGGGAGACGATTGCAACGAATCCACTGACCCTTTTACCCCCCATCTGCGTGCCATTGACGGCGTGAATCCGTTTGACCGCTGCTTTGCAGAAGCCGTTTCTGCCGGTGTGACCACCGTTATGACCACACCCGGCAGTGCCAACCCTTGTGGCGGCACGATGCTGATTCTGAAAACCGTCGGACATTGTGTCGATGACATGATGCTGCAATTCGGCGGTATCAAGTTCGCACTGGGAGAAAATCCAAAATCCGTATATCACAGCAGAGATGAAATGCCAGTAACCCGTATGGCAACAGCCGCCATTATCCGGGAGGGCTTATACAAAGCAAAACGCTATCTGGAACAGTGGGAAGCGGTGGAAGAAGCCGAAGATCAGCCGGATTATGATGCCAAATGCGAGGCGTTGTTGCCACTGCTGCGGAGAGAATACAAGGCGCATTTCCACTGCCATCGTGCAGATGACATGATGACGGCATTGCGGATTGCAAAAGAATTTCATCTGGATGCCGTTCTTGTGCATGGGACAGAGGGACACCGGATTCCGGATGTGCTGCAAGCAGCGAATGTGCCGGTTATCTGTGGACCGATTCTCTGTGACCGTTGCAAACCGGAATTGCAGTATCTGGAGATTACGACACCCAATGCGCTCTATCAGAATGGCGTATCCATTGCACTCTGTACAGATCATACCGTTGTTCCGATTCAGTATCTTTCTGCGACGGCAGCGTTGGCAGTCAAAGGTGGGCTGCCTTATGAAGCCGCTTTGCAGGCAATCACGGTTGCACCAGCAAAAATTCTGGGCATTGCCGATCGGGTCGGCAGTCTGTCAGCTGGTATGGATGCAGATTTGCAGCTGTATCAGGGCGATCCTTTGGATTTGCAGTGTGACCCGTGGTTGGTCATGGTAGATGGGCAGATTGTCGTACAGGATGATGCCAGACGGTGATGACCGGAAAATATCGCATAATTGAGAAAACAAAAACCGCTATGCTGTTGATGGGCATAGCGGTTTTTTTGGTTGTTTTT
>CAYNPC010000071.1:3694-8989 GCA_964399025.1 uncultured Ruminococcus sp.
GAAAACAAAAACCGCTATGCTGTTGATGGGCATAGCGGTTTTTTTGGTTGTTTTTTTATGATTGCTTTTTACAGCTCAATATCCTTAACTTCTTTCAGACGAATCACTTCTGTGAACATTGCTGCTTCCAGTGTGCCGGTGAAAAGCGGCAGCAAAACAAGAATCAATACACTGGCGATGACGGTCAAAACGATGCCCACGCCCGGAATCATAGAAATCAGTGCCAGAATCAGAGCCAGAACCAACAGACAGACAACTACCAACAAATAGGTCAGGAATATCTTTGCCTTATAGCCCTTGGTCAACTCCATCGACTCCTTCAACGCATCCAACGGAGAAACGTCCTCCTTCTTCAGCAGAATATACGGCGTGAAAGAATAAGACAGTGACTTGTAGATAATCGCAATGATACCAACTGGCGGAATCACCAACAGCAATCCCCAGATGAACAGCCACAACGTACTCCAGAGCAAGCCACCGGCAACCCGAAAGAATTTCTTACCCGAAGAAAAACCAGAAAAGAGCTGCTTCGAATCCACTTGTTTTCCGTTGTAGGCATCCAGAAAAACACTCTTCATACCAACTGCAAGTGTATTGGATACCGCCAGACCAAAAATAGGCGGCATGAAACAAAGCAGTTCACTCAGAAATGTCAGAAGACTGCCAAGCAAAGACAATCCCCAAAGACGGACCGGTTTGGAAAACAGTGTTTTCAAGGTCAATCCCAGTGACCGGAAGATGAAACTGTCGCTGTTCTCCATGCGATTGACGCCATCGCTCAGATTGGCTGCAAAGCCGCCGGATTGTTTGGTTGTCTGTGTCGGTGTGCTGGTGATTGGGTCGTTTACCCCATGTCCACACTTTCCGCAGAACTGTGCGCCATCCTCAAGCTGTGCACCACATTTTCCACAAAACATAGAAAATGCCTCCCTTATGTGTTTTTTTGATGTTGTTTCGTCGAATAGAAGCAACACACTTCTTGCAATTATAACACATAATCTGTGGATTGTCAATCGTTTGGATATTGTTTTTTTCGATTTCCCGTCAGAAATTACATCCCATACAGCTTCATACCGTTCTGCAACGTCTGCTGCAATATCGTTTCTACGGTTGTCTCCCGAACGGCGGCGGCAGCTTTCGCTGTCTCCAGAATCATCCGGCTGTCACAGCGTTGCCCCCGATAGGGAACCGGTGCCATATACGGACAGTCTGTCTCCAGTACAAAACGGTCATCCGGAATCACCGCCAGCGCACGCAACGCTTTTTTCGCATTCTTGAACGTCAGCACACCGGTGAAGCCGATGTACATCCCCAGCTTCAGAATTTCCTGCGCTGTCTCTGCGCTGCCGCTGAAACAATGCACGACCCCTCTCGGTTTGTGCCGTTTCAGAATCTGCATGGCCGGTGCAATCGCATCCCGTATGTGGACAATCACCGGCAAATCCAATGCGTGTGCCAGCGACAGCTGTTCCTCAAACAGGGCAATCTGCGCTGCGGCATCGTAACCGTCATAGTGATAATCCAGCCCGATTTCTCCAATCGCATAACAATTTTTGTGACGGGATAATGTTGCAATCTGCTCCAGTGTCGACAACGAGTCCGCCGTCAGATTTTCCGGATGTATCCCCACCGCCGCAAACAGATTTTCATATTGTTCTGTCAATGCCAGATTGGCAGCACTGTCTGCTGCATCAACACTTGCCAGCATCACTCTGGCAACGCCGCCTTCCGGCAGCGCACGCAATACGGCATCCCGATCTTCATCAAATGCCGTATCGGTGTAGTGGCTGTGGGTATCAAAAATCAATCGTTCCATCTTTTTCTTTTCCTCTGTTTTGATTTTCTCTGTGCTGTGCTTACGGCTGTACCGGCAGATCCGTAATCAACAACATGGAGAATTGCAGCAGCACACTGCTATCCTGCTCGTCAATGTTGCCATCTACATAGCAGTCTGCATTCATAGCGGCTGCATCGGACAGTACAATCACCTTCGCCATATACTTATTCAATACAATGACATCCCGCAAATCCACAATGCCGTTCATATCCAGATCGCCATAGCGCACATCGTCATTGGATGTGGTTGCGGTCGTGCTGGATGTGGTAGATGTGGTCGTGGTCGTCGTTGGTGCTGGTGTTGTAGTGGTCGTTGCGGTCGGGGTTGCCGTGGTCGGCGTTGGTGTCGTGGTCGTTGCAGTTGTCGTTGTAGTGGTTTTGGTTGGTGTGGTCGTTGTCGTTGTTGTAGTTGTGGTAGTCGTCGTCGTTGTAGTCGTCGTGGTTGTGGTTGTGGTGGTTGTCTGAGACGGCAATGTATAATCGACCGGCTCCAGTACCCACTTCTGACACGCATTGTCATTCCATTCCCACTGCTGAATTACCGTTCCGGCACTGACAGAAGCACTGGCAACCTCCACGCAGGACAAGTCTTTCGACGCTCTGGTGACGATGGTATACGTGCCATCTTCATTGTCCACAAACTTGAAATACTGTGTGCTCTGCTTGTTGTTGGCTTCGATGGTTACGGCATCGCCGTTGCTGCTGTTGTTCAGGTTCAGCACAAAGCTTTCGCCGTCTCCCAGTGCAGAATAAACATAGTAATAGCCCCAGTTGATGGCTTTTACATGCCATACATTGTGCGCTGCCGGCGTGTCTGCTGTCCACTGCTGCACGGTTGCGCCAGCTTGTGCACTCGCATCCTTCACTTCCATATACAGCCCACTGTTGACGTTTTTCAGCATATAGCAAGCACTTTCATCCAGTGTGACACCGTCCTTGATGGTGTCAATCTGAACCGTCCACTTCTGTGCATCCTTGCCGTTGCAAGTCTGCTGTTCGATATTCGCACCGGAAGCGGTGGAATCGCCTGCTACGGCAACACAGCTCTTGTCTTCCGTCATTTTTGTCGTGATGGTATATGTGCCATCGCCATTGTCGACAAATTTGAATAGCTGCGCATCGCTGCTGGTATCCTGCCAGATGCCGATGTTCGTTCCGTCTGCGGTTGCGCCATTTGTAAGGTCAAGGAAATACGTCTTCCCATCTCCTACATAAGAGCGAATGTAATAATAGCCATCGCCGGCAGAAATCAGTTTCCATGTATTCTGTACGGCACTGCCATCTGCACCCCATTGCTGCACATTCGCACCGTTTTCCGCTGCGGCATCTGCCACTTCCAGATACAATCCACTGCCGACATTCTGGAACATATATTTTACACTGGTATCCATCACCGCACCCGTCTTCGGGGTATCTGCTTCTGCACTCGGCATAGTGATATCTGCTGCTGTCGAATAAGAGGCACTCGGCATTCCTGCTGTCGCAAATGCGATATAGTTTACGGTTGCCGCACTGGACTGTGCGCCAGCATACGTTGTACAGAACGTCTTTGCATTCGCTGCGGTCAATGATTTATACGTGTAGTTCTGTGTCGGTCGCCATGTCAAGGTATCCGCATAACTTGCCGTCAGGGTGTACTTGGAATTTTCCAGTACCGAACCGGACTGCGCATACTGTGCCTTATAGGTCACAGAAGCGGTATCCCCTGCCTGACTGAGTCGGTCATTGACCAGATAACCGCTCTGGCTGCCGCCATCATAATAGCCTGCTTCGTTGTAGAGGTGCGAACCGGTATAGACGGTAAAGCCCAAGCTGAAATTATACACATAGTTGTTCAATGCGTGATAATAGCCATAGCGCAGCAAGCCCGGTGCACGGGTGTAAGTGCTGTTGAAATAATTGCCTTCCATCGTGACACATGGCGTATCATGATAGGTTTCATAGGTGGCATCGCTGTCCGTCGGTTCTCCATACAGGCAGCCATATTCATGATACCCGAATTCACAGTTGGTGACACTGGCAAAATCTGCATTCCGATAGATACAGAGGAACTTATCGTAATCGGCAAGTCCTGTCTCGGAGGTGTTCAGCGCACTGTGTCCGACAAATGTGATATGGTCAATCCAGATGTTTTTGCCGCTGGCAAAATCCATGATGTTATCTTCAATCAATTCCGTATCGTGGGAAACCGTCAGATTCTTCAGAATGAAATTATCCCCTGTCCCCTTGGAACTGCTGGTACGGAAATAGACATTGTAGAGCGAATTGGCTGCATAACTTCCGATAACGGTTTTGTTCGGACGAATATAAATATAGGCATCCGGATAATAATATGCGCCACGATAATTGGTCGTGTAAGAGCTGGTCGGTGCGCTTTTGGAAATGTCCTTTGTGACAATGATGGTCTTGGTTTCACTGTCTTCACACGCCGCTTTCAGCTCGTCAAAGGTGGTGACTTCGACCGTTTCTCCGAGTACGCCACCGATGGTGCTGGCTTTGACCTGATTCTGCAAATCGGTTGCATATCCACCAAAGCCCTGCAAGCCGGCACTTTGCAGCATCCATTTCTGGCTGTCGCTACCGGTGTACGTTTCCAGTGTGACCCCTGTCGTGGAACGAGTCAGTGCCAGACTGGTATCAGCATAGTTGACAATCTTGTAATACAAATCATTGCCGTATGCATCCTGTGATACCGGAACAATGTACCAATGTTGTGAAGTGGCACTCTCTGCCCCGAAGCTGACACAGGCAGTACCGGCAGTGACACTGTAATAATCCGGTGTCAGCAGTCTGCCGTTGCCCATATTGTAAAGCTTATAGAAACTGCCCTTGCTGTCGGTATTGACATAGGCAATCCGCCAGTTCTGTGCCTGTGTGCCACTTGCTGTCTGCATGGTCATGGCACTGCGGTCACTGGTGCCCGCTGCGGTCAGGTCAGCGGAATTATCTGCTGCGGTAATCCGGATTAACTGTACCGGATAATCCGTGGAGATTGCCGACACCGGCGTAGCAGTCGATAAAAACTGTACGCCGAGCAGCACCCACAGAAGACAAGCCGCAATCAGGACTGCGATTCGTTTTCTTGGTTTTGTCATTCCAGAAATCCTCCTTTTTCTTTTTGATGCGCTGCGAAGCCGTCATCAGGATGTGGCAACTGGCAGATCCGGTACGAGCAACATGACGAATTGCAACAGGATGCTGCTGTCCTGATCATCTACGTTGCCATCCATACAGCAATCCGCATTCTTCAATGCCATATCCGAAAGTGAAATCACCTTTGCCATGTACTTATTCAATACAATGACATCTCGCAGATCCACAATGCCATCCATATCCAGATCGCCGTACCGAATCGAATCGTCACTGGTCGTTGTGGTAACGGTTGTGACGGTCGTCGTGGCAGGGGCTGGCGTGGTTGTCGTAACGACGATGATTGGCGTTGCTGTCGTGGTTGCAGAT
>CAYNPC010000072.1:0-8795 GCA_964399025.1 uncultured Ruminococcus sp.
ATAGTGCACAAAAATCGCCTTACTTTTTCAGCAATTTGCAGATTGACATTTTCTAAAAAAAGGTGTATTCTAAAGGTGTATGGATGAGAAAGCTGGGCATACTGATACATTAAAAAAGGAGGACTTATTTTGAAACGAAAAGGTTATTTGAAAAAGGGTCTGATTGCTACGCTGGTTGCAGCAGCGACAGCGGTGGCAGCCTTACCGATGCAGACATCTGGTCTGGCGGAAGAAATCACAGCCGCAACCAGTGCAGGTTGGGAAGACAATCTCGCATTGTTGGCAGCAAGCAGCGTTTCCATTACGAAATCAGAGGGTTATGCCGAGGGCGCATACGTAGAGTGGCAGCCGGTCAGTGGTGCAGATGGCTATAACGTATACTGCAATGGTGTGCAGCTGGATAGTATGTTAATCCGGCAGTATAATGACGGTCACCTCCGTGCAGATGCGGTCGGTCTTTCAGCAGGCAGTTATACGCTGAAAGTCGTACCGGTCAGTGGCAAAACAGAATCCACCAACACCGCAGAAGTGAAGGTCACTGTAACGGCACATGACAGAAGCGGTTTTGGTTTTGTCAACGGCACTTCTTCTGGTGCATACAATGACGACGGTACACTGAAGAGTAATGCAGTTGTACTCTATATCACAGAGGACACCAAGGACACCGTGACGATGGATGTAACCACCAGCTCCAAGGGTGCAACGACAACGGCAACCGGTATTCAGAACATTCTGGCGGCTTACCAGAAAGGCTATGAAAGCAGACCGCTTGACATTCGTTGTATCGGCAATCTTACCGACCCAGCCACATTGATGGAGGGCGACCTGTTGATCAAGGGCAACGGCGATTCAAAGCGGTTGAGCTGCGGTGTTACCATTGAGGGTATTGGTTCAGATACCGTATTCAATGGCTTTGGTCTGAGAATTGCCAATGCAAGCAACGTAGAGGTACGGAACATCGGCTTTATGAACTGTGATAGTACTGAGGGCGATGATGTTGGCTTGCAGCAGAGCAACGACCATATCTGGGTACACAATTGCGACTTCTTCTACGGGGCTGCTGGTTCGGATGCGGATCAGGTAAAGGGCGATGGCGCATTGGATACCAAAACTTCCACTTACATCACACATTCTTACAACCATTTCTGGGATAACGGTAAGTGCAACTTGCAGGGCATGAAATCCGAATCGCAGACAAACTATATTACCTATCACCACAACTGGTACGACCACTCCGACTCTCGTCATCCTCGTATCAGAACATGTTCTGTCCACAGCTACAACAACTACTTTGACGGTAACGCAAAGTACGGCGTTGGTGTTACATTGGGGGCTTCTGCATTTGTAGAGGCAAACTATTTCCGGAACTGTAAGAACCCGATGTTGAGTTCTGAACAGGGCACAGATGCGTTGGGTGAAGGCACGTTCTCCAATGAACCCGGCGGTATCATCAAGGCATTTGGAAATATTATTGTTGGAGCATCCAGCTATATCACTTATGCAGATGACAGCACCAGCTTCGATGCATATGAAGTTTCCAGTGCATCAGAAACTGTTCCGAGTTCCGTTGTCACTGTAAAGGGCGGTACGAGCTACAACAACTTCGATACCAGCAGCATTATGTACAGCTACACAGCAGATGCTGCGGAAGATGTACCGGCAATCGTAACTGCGAACGCAGGACGAGTAGACGGCGGCGACTTCCAGTGGGAATTCAATGATGCGGTTGATGATACCAGCTATGCAGTCAATACAGAACTGAAAGCTGCACTGCTTGCTTACACTTCTTCGATTACAGCAATCGGCAGTGGCTTTACAACCAGCAGCAGCTCGGTTGTCACAAGCACCACAACTGTTACGACAACAACAAGTTCGAAGACCACGACCACAACAACCGGCAAACAGGTTGTCACAACGACCACCGTTGATACACCGGTTGATGGCGATATCTTCTGTTCACCGACTGGTAGCGGCAGCGGTAAAACTGCCAGCGATCCGACGGATGTTTATACGGCAGTTTCTTCTCTGACAGCGGGTCACACCATCTATCTGTTGGGTGGTACATACGAACTGGCAGAACAGATTCTGATTGAAGATACCAACAACGGTACGGCTTCCGCACCAAAGACCATTAAGCCTTACAATGGCGCAGAAGTTGTCTTTGACTTCTCCAACGAAGGCGAAGCAGATGCAAATGTCCGTGGTGTTGTACTGGACGGCGATTACTGGCACTTCTATGGCTTTGAAATCACCAAGGCTGCCGATAATGGTATGCTGCTTTCTGGTAACAACAACACCATCGAAATGATGGTATTCAATGACAACCAAGATACTGGCTTGCAGATTTCCCGTTATAAATCCACCAATGCTACCATTGACACTTGGCCGTCCAACAACTTGATTTTGAATTGTACGTCCAAGAACAACTGTGACGATGCAACGATGGAAAATGCAGATGGTTTTGCAGCAAAGCTGACCTGTGGTGAGGGCAATGTCTTCGATGGCTGTATGTCCTATAACAACAGCGATGATGGTTGGGATTTGTTTGCAAAATCTGCAACAGGACCGATTGGTGTTGTCACCATTCAGAACTGTATTGCATTCCGTAACGGTTTCACAGAATTTGGCGAAGGCTACGGCGATTGCGACGGTAACGGCTTTAAGCTGGGCGGCAGCGGCGTTGGTTCTGCCCACATCGTAAAGAACTGTCTGGCATTTGAAAACCTGCACTGTGGCTTTACGGATAACAACAACCCGAATCTGGGTACTTTGATCAACTGTACCGCAGTCAACAACAACGCAGGTGGTGCTGGAAAGCCGAACTTCTCCTGCTATCGTTGTACAGATCCGGGATGTGATTTTGTAGACCTGCTGTCTTACTATGACACTTCTGTTTTCCTTTCTGATTCAAAGCTGAAGGGCGGCGCATCCAACGATAAGTTTGTTGGTACATTCACCAATGGTTACTACTACAACAGTGGTTACTACAAGGTAGAGGCAAAGACCGATGTCACCAACGGCGAAAAGATTGGTACCAAGCTGGGTACAACCATTTCTTACGACTTTATCTCTTTGGCAAAAGCACCGGAACAGGGTACAGATTTCCACAAGGTATGGAGAAATGCAGATGGTTCTCCGAATCCGGGCGGTCTGTATGAGTTGAAGGCAACAGATGATGTATACGGCAATCAGGGTTACCATATGTACACAGGCGTAGAACAGCCGGTTGTTACCACAGCTACAACGGCAACAGGTGAAAAGCAGACCACAACTGCTACAAAGGCAACCACCACAACCACCGGTTCTCCAGTTGTAGCATCTGGCGCACAGATTCACAACTTCACAGAAAACGGCACGAGCAGCACATTCTATACCATCACTGGTAACTTGTCTTCTGCAAAGGGTACAGTAACCTATAATGGTTTGACACTGACACAGTGCCTGAAGCTGGAAAGCTCCACTTCTGTTGCATTTAACAACACCGCAGATGGTACGTTGACACTGGTATTTGTAGAACCGTCCGCTACGATTAAGGTAGATGGTACGAAGTACACAGCAAGCGGCGATGGCATTATTACCGTTTCTCTTGCATCTGGTTCTCACACAATTACCAAGGCAGATACTGCAAATCTGTTCTACATGGCTTATGCAGATAACGGTGCTGCTGGCACAACCGCAACCACCGCAACCACTGCTACTACAGCAAAAACAGTAACGACAACTGGAAGCAAGGCAACAACCACAGTTACAACTGCTGATGAAACAATTGCTTACGGTGACGTAGATCTGGACGGTGTCGTTGACCTGCGTGACTGCATCACATTGAACAAGCGTCTGGCAAACATCATTGTGCTCTCTGCACAGGCTGAATTGAATGCAGACGTAGACTGCAACGGAACATTGGATGACAGAGATTCCGCTGATTTGATTGGATTCTCCATCATGCTGATTCCATCTCTCCCGACCGCATAAAATTCCGCAAAAAGATGTTACATGCTTTATGAAGAAAGCCGGCAACAGGATTCAACCTGCTGCCGGCTTTTGTTGTGACCGGATATGATTTTCTACTCAGATATATTGCAATGTTTTCAATACGAACAACCAGATCGTCAAGGTAAATGCACTGCATAGCGTTGTCATCATGACAGAGCAGGCGGTCAGTGTGCCTTTGTGTCCCATGTTGCGTGCCATTACAAAACAGCTGCCGGTTGTTGCACTGCCCAGCATAACCAGAATGGCGATGAGCTTTTCCGACCGGAATCCAAGATGAATGGCAAGCGGTAAAAATACGGCACAGAACAGCACCAGTTTTACAAATGTAATGCCAACTGTAATCGGCAGTTTTCCTTTGGCATCGTGCCATTGGAAGGATGCACCCAATGCAATCAAGGAGAGTGGTGTTGCCATGTTGCCCAGATAAGAAACGGATTTTGAGAGAATGACCGGCTGCGGAATTTTCAGAACAGACCAGAGCATACCAGCAACAATTCCGAGAATGATGGGGTTTGTGACAACATTTTTCAATGTCTTTTTCAGAATGGCTTTGTGAGAGGGTTTGGGTTGTCCTTCTACTTGCGGTGCGGTCAGGGAAAGTACAATCACGGCAATGACATTATACAGTGGCACCGTCCCGACAATCATAAGGGCTGCCATTGTTGCTTCTCCGTAAATGTTCTTTACAAAAGCAATGCCCAGAATTGCGGCACTGCTGCGGTAAGAAGCCTGAATCAGTTCGCCACGTTCTGATTTGTCCTTGTGCAGCAGGGAGAAAATCAACGCAATCACAATGCTGAGCACGGTTGCACCGAAGCAGAACAGCACAAATTGAGTGTCCCACACAGACTGGAAGTCGGCAGTGGATAAATCCATGAACAACAACGCCGGCAGGAGCACTTTGAAAGCGAACTGGTTGAGAACTTTTGTGGTGTGGTCATCCAGCATGTGAATGCGTTGCAAAAAAAATCCCACGACCATCATCAGGAAGACGGGAATGGTGGCATTCAAGCTGAAAATGAGGTTGTTTGCGAACGTTTGCATGAAAAGACCTTCTTTAGTTGAAATTAGGGGCAAAAGCCTCATTTATTAGTCTACTGCAATTCGTTCTGTTTGTCAACCCTATTTTTGGATTATTTTAACAGTGCGTTGCGCAAATACAGCAGCAATTTCTTTTCTTTTCTGGAAACCTGCACTTGTGAAATGCCAAGCCGTTTTGCAATGGCGGTCTGTGTGAGATTCTGAAAATAGCGCATCTGCAAAAATTGTTGATCTGCCTTTGGCAGTGTCTGCATGACCTGACGCAACGCCAGCACATCGCCCAATTCTGTATCGGGAGCTGGAACGGGCAGATCCATCTGCCCATCTTCTGTCATGGCAGTGAGAGAGAGCGGCGGCTGTGTGGCGCAGATGGCATCTGCAACTTGTTCCGCAGAAAGTCCGCTTTGTGCAGCCAGTTCTGCAATGGTGGCAGTTCTGCCGTGTGTCTTTTGGAAGGTGTCTTGCAGTTGCTGCAATTTTGCAGCATGTTCTTTCAGTGTGCGACTGACTTTGACGGTGCTGTTTTCCCGAAAAAGCCGTTTGATTTCTCCCAAAATCACGGGCACTGCGTAGGTGGAAAACTGTACGCCACGCTGCGCATCGAATGCTTTGACGGCTTTGAGCAATCCGATACAACCGGCGGAATAAAGTTCTTCATAGACAATCCCACGATTGCGGAAGCGATTGGCACAGAGATGCACCAGCCCAAGATGGGCTTCTGCCAGCGGCGGATTCATCGGGAAGCCCTCAGTTTTTTTCGCATGGTCACAGTTGTACCGGTATCCGGTTTGCTGCGCACCTGTAAACTGTCCATAAAGCTCTGCATGACAGCGAAGCCCAGTCCGGCACGTTCTTCCTCCTTTGCTGTTGTATAGAGCGGCTCCATTGCCTGTTCTACATCTGCAATGCCGCAGCCTTTGTCCTTCACACGGATATAGACCTCCCGATCAGGCAGCAATTTCATATGTAATTCCACATCGCCCGATTGAAACCGATAACCGTGCACAATGCTGTTGGTAACGGCTTCTGAAACGGCTGTACGGATATCTGCCAGTTCTTCCACCGTTGGGTCAAGCTGCACCAGAAAGGCAGCCACGAGGGAACGGGCAGTGCGTTCGTTGACGGAAATGCCGGGGAATACGATTTTAATCTGATTGGTGGTGTGCATGACAACTTCCTTTCTGTTCAGACATTCGTCACTTCAATGCTTGCAATGCGTTCCATTCCGGAGAGGCGCATCACTCGGCGGATATGGGGTGGGGGATTCTGGATGATGACGTGACCGGAACGGGCTTCCATCTGCTGACATCGACCCATAATCAGTCCGATGCCGGCACTGTCCATAAAGGTCACTTTTTCGAAATCCAGTCGAAGCTGATGCGGTTCGTAGTCCAGAATTGCCTGATCAATTTCTGCTCGCAGATGGCGTGCACAGTGATGATCAATTTCTCCGTCCAGTCGGGCGGTCAGGCAAGGGGACTCCAGTTGCAGTGTAACAGGCATGGTATGACTCCTTTCTTTTTCCTGTAGAGAATAGTTTCATTGTAGCACGAAGCAACAGAGAAGTTTGTCAGAATGGCGTTGTTGTTCTGTCGGGAAAAGAGAAAAAAAGTGGTCAGACGCATTGCATCTGACCACAAGAGAATCTTTTTCATTTCATTTTCAAGAAAGGATGAATTGCATCCAGTCTTCCACAGTATCTGCAATATGTACATGCGGATAAGACTCCAATTCACCAGCTGGCGCATAGCCATAGCGTACGCCGGCAAATGCGACACCACAGGCAGCCGCCCCTTCGGCATCGAATTTCCGGTCGCCAATCATCAGGACATGCGATTTGTCGTCTTCGGAAATGCCTAAGGCTTGCATCGCAAGTTGTATCATTTCCGCTTTTGTTTCATCCGCACGGGACATGGAGCTGCCTATCACGCTGTCAAACAGCGGTGTCAGCTTGAAATAATCGAGAATCTGGTTGGCATAAAATGCCGGTTTCGACGTTGCCAGTGCAATGCGGCAACCGTGTTGCCGGAGGGTTTGCAGGCAATCCGGAATGCCATCATAAACACGATTTTCTTTCCAGCCGACAGCTGTATAGCGTTCCCGATATTTCCGCACAGCGAAAGAAAGCATCGGCTCTTCCATGCCGCAGAATTTTGAAAAGGAATAGGCGAGCGGTGGACCGATAAACGGCATCAGTTTTTGCATATCCGGTTCCGGCATGTTGCAAGCTTCCAGTGCGTACTGTACGCAACGGAGAATGCCGATTTGGGAATCGGTAATGGTACCGTCCAGATCCAGTAAAATAGAAGTGTATTGCATCGTGCTCCCTTTCATCAATAGAACGTTGCCACTTCCTGTTCCGGTTTGGAAGTCACAGCCACTTCCTTGGCGGTCAGGACAGGTCCTTTTCCACGATACAGTTTATGACGTGCCACATGAATGGAAGCTGTGATATTCACCCACTGCCGGTTGTTCAGTGCGAACGCATTATTCCATTCTGCCACCACACAGCTGTAAGTGATATCCTCGACACAGCAAGTCATAACATGTCTGCCGACTGCAAACGTGTTCTTCGGAAATTTCTTGTCTACAGCGACAATGCCACGGAATTTCACGGTTTTCCCTTCGTACTTGTTAGGGTCTTCCATCAGATCCCGATACCAGAGCGCATAGTCCTGATCGGCAATCTGGATCACAGGCGCATTGATATCAAACGGCAGCGGGTCTTCAATATCATCATACTCTACTTTGCCGTCAGCATATTCATAGGCGATGTCGGATCTGCGGCTGACACCTCGTACAATCTTGTGGAACGTCATCTTGTCCATATCCGGTTGGAAGCGGTTGAATACCACCAGTTCACAGGTGTTCAGCTTGTCCACGACAAGACTCCGCATATTGGCATTGTAATTGAGAAAAGTTGTGGCATCCACAAAGAACATTTCCTGATAAACCGTCCAGTTTTCCGGAATCCGTTCAAACAGGTTTTTCATCTGCCACATACCGTTGTACTCGATGATAACCCGTTCTGCCCGATGCTGTTTTAACAGCTGTTGCAGATGTGCCGGATTGAGGTCGGCTTCTTCTGTCAGAACCTCCTGAAAGATGTCTTTGCAAGGATAGGTTGCAGAGTCATACTCCTCTTCGCCCTCTTCGCAGAGCAGGAGCAGGGTGCGTTCGCCGGTATTGAAGCGAGGATCTTCCAGCGTTTCCTGAATGAAACGG
Organism: uncultured Ruminococcus sp.; assembly: GCA_964399025.1. Taxonomy (GTDB): domain Bacteria; phylum Bacillota; class Clostridia; order Oscillospirales; family Ruminococcaceae; genus Ruminococcus_C. Next base: position 8,260 of record CAYNPC010000072.1, read on the forward strand.
GTTTTGCCTGCTTCCAGAAAACCGGTGAACAGATAAACAGGAACATCATCCTGTTGTTGTTTTGCTGGCATACCAACGCCCTCCTTTTTTTATTGAACCCGGAACAGCGCAGCCAGTGCGTCTTCCTTGATGTGAGAGCCGATTACACAGAGCCGTCCGGTTGTGGCAGCACTGCCGGTTCTGACATCCGGTGTGCCCGGAACGTAGTCAAAGTGAATCCATGTGCCATCTGCACCAGCAACAATGCCCTTCGCACGCAGTACCATGCCATATGTGTCAGCATCATCCAGCTGCTGCAAAGCGGCAAGGATTTCTTCTGCGGTATATGCCTTTGCTGTTTCCACACCCCAGCTGGTGAAAACGTCGTCTGCATGGTGGTGATGATGGTGGTCGTGGTCGTGGTCATGATGTTCGTGATCATGATCGTGGTCGTGACAACCACAGGTGCAGTTTTCACCGTGTTCGTGATGATGTTCATGCGCATGTTCTTCGTGTTCATGGTCATGGTCATGTTCTTCATGTTCATGCTCGTGCTC
>CAYNPC010000073.1:0-8768 GCA_964399025.1 uncultured Ruminococcus sp.
GGTTCCAATCAGTTCGTCGGAAACTGGCCAGGCGTAACTGTTGAGAAAAAAGAGGGAAAACTGAAGGGCAACAGCAATGTAATTATTACAGACTTGCCGGGTATTTACTCCCTTTCTCCGTACACACTGGAGGAAGTGGTAGCCAGAAATTATCTGATCGGAGAACGACCGGATGCGATTTTGAACATCATTGATGGTACGAATCTGGAACGAAATCTCTATCTGACCACACAGCTGGTAGAATTGGGCATTCCAGTGGTTGCTGCAATCAATATGATGGATGTCGTACGCAAAAGTGGGGATGTCATCCGGACAGAGCAGCTTGCAAAAGAGTTGGGTTGCCAGATTGTTGAAATTTCTGCCTTGAAAGGCACTGGTATCAAGGAAGCGGCGCAAGCAGCGGTAGCAGTAGCAGAGCAGAAAAAACCAATGGTACCACGTCATCGGTTTGGCGGCTGCGTCGAACATGCCATTGCACACATTGAAGAAGCGGCGTTACATAATGTACCGGACGCACAGCAGAGATGGTATGCGATTAAAATCTTTGAGCGTGACGAAAAAGTACTGGAAATGCTGCAAATCAATAAGCTGACGATGGATCACATTGAAGCAGATATTCAAGCGGCAGAAACAGAAATGGATGACGATGCAGAGAGCATCATCACAAACGAGCGGTATTTGTATATCGCTAATATGCTGAAAGATTGCTATAAAAAGAAAAACCGTGGCGGATTGACAACCTCTGATAAGATTGATAAAGTTGTTACGAACCGGTTCTTGGGCTTGCCGATTTTTGCAGTCGTTATGTTTTTGGTATATTACATTTCCATGGTCACTGTGGGTAGTGCTGCGACAGACTGGGCGAACGATGGTTTGTTTGGAGATGGTTGGCATCTGCTTGGTATTGGCAGCGGCAGCTACAATGATGCTGTGGAAGAATACGGCGAATCGCCGGATATCATTCAGGCGTTCATGGACAAATATGCAGAGGATGGCGTAGATACCACTGCATTGGAAGAAGCACTGGATACAGAAAGCGAATCTTTTGATGTGTCTGTTGCAAAGGCAGAGCTGGACAGCTTTGCAGCGCAGGTTGCTACCACAGATTCTGTTACTTACATTGTGCAAGATGAAGAAACATTGGAAGAAACAGAAGAAATCGCAACTGGAGCAGATTTCGCAGAAGCAGTTTCCATCTTTGAACAGTATGACTGTGCAGAACCGGATCCGGCAGAATATGGCGTATGGGTTCCGGGTATTCCGGTGCTGGTAGAAAGCGGTCTGGATGCAATCAATTGTGTAGATTGGTTGAAGGGCTTGATTTTGGATGGTATCGTTGCCGGTGTTGGTGCAGTATTGGGCTTCGTACCGCAGATGTTGGTACTGTTCATCTTGCTTGCAATTCTGGAAGCTTGCGGCTATATGGCTCGTATTGCATTTGTCATGGACCGTATTTTCCGCAAATTTGGTCTGTCCGGTAAGTCGTTCATTCCGATTCTGATTGGTACAGGTTGCGGCATTCCGGGTATTATGGCATCTCGAACGATTGAAAACGAACGTGACCGCCGAATGACAATTATGACGACGACATTTATTCCGTGCGGTGCAAAGCAGCCGTTTATTGCGATGATTGCTGGTGCAATCTTTGGCGGTTCTGCGTGGATCGCAACAGGCGCATATTTCCTTGGTATGGCAGCCATCATCGTTTCTGGTATCATTCTGAAGAAGACAAAGATGTTTGCTGGCGATCCGGCACCGTTTGTTATGGAACTGCCGGCATACCATGTTCCGACTGTCGGAAATGTATTGCGTTCTATGTGGGAGCGTGGCTGGTCCTTCATTAAGAAGGCTGGTACTATCATTACACTTTCCACAATTTTCGTATGGTTTACTTCCTTCTTTGGCTGGGTCGATGGTGCATTCCAGATGTTGACAGAAGAACAGATGGAATACAGTATTCTGGCACAAATCGGCAAGGCAATCTGCTGGATTTTCGCACCGCTCGGCTGGGGTGAATGGCGTGCAACTGTTGCAGCAATCACCGGTCTGGTGGCAAAGGAAAACATTGTTGCAACCATGGGTATTCTTTACGGCGGCGGCGATGCATCTGTTTATGCGGCATTGGGTACTGCCTTTACCGGTATCACTGGTATGTCCTTCTTGATTTTCAATCTGCTGTGTGCACCTTGCTTTGCTGCAATGGGCGCAATCAAGCGGGAAATGAATAACATCAAGTGGTTCTGGTTTGCGATTGGTTACGAATGCATCTTTGCTTATCTGATTGCGCTGATTGTAAATCAGCTTGGCAACCTGTTTACAGGTAACGTCAATGTGATTGGATTGATTGCAGCCATTCTCATCATTGCAGGTATGATTTATATGTTAGTTCGTCCATATCAAGAGAGCCACAAGTTGCGTGCAAAAGCGTGATTGTAAAAAGGAGATTGTTCTATGGGCAGTGTCATTGTAGGGTTGATTTTGTTACTGATTGTAATTAGTATTATCTGGAAACTCAGAAGTGATAAGAAAAAAGGAAAGTCATCCTGCGGCTGCGATTGCGGTTGCTGTGGAAAAAAAGGAATTTGTCATACGGAACAAACAAAGAAATAATTGAAACAATCTATACAATCTATGCGATTGAAAAAGCGATGCAATTGAAAAACGCAGTACGTCATCATCGACGTACTGCGTTTTCTTTGTTTTCTTTTGTGTGGTACAAAAAGTTGATTTCGATTTGATTTACTCAGAAAAATCAGAATAATCTCTCAGAACTGGAATCTGTGCATATACCGTCACGCCAAGAGATTGCAGCGTGTCTGTCAGCTTTGCAGCAATGCGTTCCGTGCAAGCAGAAACCAAGAAGCCGTTCTCTGTCTGCATCCGTACCGTTACGCCAACCTGTGCAGCTGCCTGCTTAACGATATCTGCGGCGCAAGTTGTAATCCGGAACATCCGTGGAGCAGAGAAGCAATCCATGCTGGCAATATTCGCATCATCCGAGGAAATTTCCCAAGTCTGTGCCTGTACTGTGCCATTTGCCTTGACTGCATCAATGATATCGCCCAGAACAGCACTGGCAGTCGGCAGCTTGCCGGCACCACGACCGTAGAACATGGTCTTGTCAATGCCATCGCCCCATACCATAACGGCATTGAATACGCCATTGACGTGAGAAATCAGGCTGTCCTGCATAACGACCATCGGCATAACGGACGGCAGAATCTTGCCATCTTCCATACGAATGACCTGTGCAATCAGTTTTACAGTGCCGCCCAGTTCCTGTGCAAGCTTGACATCTTCCAGCTGAATATCACGGATTCCCTTGGTATAAACACTGTCCGGATAAACGTGCTTGCCAAATACCAGAGAAGAAAGAATACAGATTTTCCGGCAAGCATCTGCGCCATCTACATCGGCAGAAGGATTGCGTTCTGCATAGCCGAGCTTCTGTGCCAGAGCCAGTGCTGCATCAAATGCCATCTGTTCGCAGAACATCTTCTCCAGAATAAAGTTTGTGGTACCGTTCAGAATACCAGCAACGGCAAAGATATCATTGGCTGCCAGACAGGTGTGCAGTGGACGGATAATCGGAATCGCACCGCCAACACTTGCTTCAAAGAAGAAGTTGCAATTATTTTCCTTCGCAATTTGCAACAAGAGATCGCCTTTTTCTGCAACCAGCTGTTTGTTGGAAGTAGAGACGCTCTTTCCAGCCTTCAGACAATTGCTGACAAATTCAAATGCCGGATGCACACCACCCATACATTCTGCAACATATTCTACTTCTGGGTCTTGCAGGATGATCTGAATATCGTTTACGACCTTGTCTGCATACGGATCGCCTTCAAAGGTACGCAGATCCAGAATGTATTTGACATCCATCTGATAACCAGTGTTCTTTTCGATTTTTGCTTGATTCTGATAGAATAATTCCACTACACCAGAACCGACTACGCCATATCCCAATACGGCAATTTGTTTTTTTGACTGCATTCTTCAATTCCTCCAATAATTTTCTGATTCTCTGACCGGATTCAGAAATCCGGCTGTTGTTTTTTATTGTCCAGAGACAAGTCTTACTTCTACGACACCGTAGAGTGCAGAAAGTTCCTTTGTAATATGGGTCAGATTGACGGCGTTTTCTCCACATTGCAGAGAGAGAGAAACGCCTGCAACACCATCCACAGGGATGCTCTGGTTCACAGTTAAGATATTGGCATCCAGATTGTGCAAAGCAATCAGTACACTGGACAAAACGCCTGCTTCGTCCCGCAGTACAGCATAAAGATTCACAATCCGCTTTGTCATTTTGTCTTCATAATGAAATACATAATCACGATACTTATAAAAAGCACTTCTTGAGATGCCGACCCGTTTACAGGCAGAGGCAAAGCTCTTTTCAGAATGATCAGCGACCAACTTCTTGACTTCCAGTACTTTTTCAAAGATTTCCGGTAAGACAGAAGTATCTACAACAATAAATTGTGATTGCATAAGATTGCATCCGGTTGATTTGCGGAGAAAACCAGCGCAATCAACCAACTCCTTTCTGTTTGCTCAAACGATTTTTGCAGTAAGACGACAGCATAAGTCGTCCTTGTACAAAAAACAACTGTTTTTTGCATCAACTCTAATACTATACCATGATTCCAGAGAAAAGTCAATAGGGAAATGCTGAATTCTGCATTATTCGAACAATACATCTGGATTCCACAGGAAGTCAAAGCTGCCTTTCTCCGTCTGCAAACAAGTTTCCAGCACACTTGCGAAAATTTTCAGTCGTTTCTGCATACTGGCATCATCTTCAGAAAACACCGTGCCATCCAGAAAGAACGTGAGCACTGCCACAATCATTTCCGCACTTTCTTTTGGTGTTTCCGTGTGAATCGACCCCTCTTGAATGCCCTGCTTCAGCAGCTCCTCCAGAACAGGTGCAACCTCTTGGATTGCAACGAGCTTCATCTTGTTGTGCAGAAGCGTGTCCTCATGCAGGTGCAATGTCAGAATCAGATTCTTTTGTTTGTCATGAAATTCCTGCTGAATCATACTACGGAACAGAGATTTGATTTTTTTCAGCAAGCTGGTTTCTGATTTTATGCCATCTAGATATTCATGGATGGCTTTTTTGTATGATCTTTCAATGACAGCATCCAGAATTTCTTCTTTGCTTTCAAAGGAATAATAAATGCTGCCTTTTCCGATGCCGGCGGTCTTTGCAATCAGGTTGACAGAGATATCTTTGTCTGGAGTCGTTTCCATTAACTGTTCCATTGCGTCAAGGATTTGATTTCTTTTATCATTTTTCATAAATAGGACCTCACTTTTCCTTTTGTTTTTTCATTATATCACAAAAAATTCAATTTGACAAGAAAAAGCTGATTTTCTACTTGACCGCTGGTCGAATTTGTGATAAAATAAGAACAATTCAAATACGACCAGCGGTCGAAAAAGAAAGAGAGTGGTCATATGTCGCATCCATTGCTGTTCGGAGCACTGGCTGGAAGTGTGGCAGCGGTTGGCACAGCTGCTGCATTGGGTAGCGCAGCCGTGCTGTTTCAGCGGACAATTCCAAGACAAGATTCGGTACAGGTAGACATCAGCGAAATGGCTGATTTGGATAAATGGGAGGAGTACAAAAAAATCATTCATCCCAGAAAAGAATGGCTGTTGGCGCAGCCGTTGGAAGAACTGGACATCACTGCAAGAGATGGCATTCGTCTGCATGGATATTATCTGCCGGCAGAACATCCTTCCGACCGGTTGGTCATTGGATTGCATGGCTATACCAGCTGTGGCATGAGCGACTTTGCAGCGCATTCTTATTTTTTCCATCAACTTGGATTTGATTGCTTGATTGTAGATCATCGTGCCCACGGAAAAAGTGAAGGCGATTATGTCGGATTTGGCATTTTAGATCGGTTTGATTGTTTGTATTGGATTCAGTATCTGGAAAAGCGATTCCACGGAGAAAAGCGGATTTTGCTGCATGGCACTTCGATGGGTGCGACAACCGCATTGATGACAGCAGGCTTTGATACACAGTTGCCGCACTCTGTTAAGGCGATTATCGCTGACTGTGCGTTTACCTCTCCTTATGATGTGTTTGCACATATTCTCAAGCGGGATTATCATATGATGCCGTTTCCGGTATTAACCATCAATGAAGTAGCATGTCGGAAAAAGGCTGGTTATGGTTTTCAGGATTATTCCACGCTGACAGCCGTGCAGCAGACTCATCTGCCAATTCTTTTCATCCACGGAGAAGAAGATAAATTTGTGCCCACTCGAATGAGCCAACAGAACTATGATGCTTGTCGTTCTCCAAAAGAACTGTTGTTGGTGAAAGATGCTGGACATGGTGCGAGCTATTACGAAAATCCGGCGCAGTATGAAGCGGCAGAACGTCGTTTTCTTGCGCAATGGATGCCGGAACAACCAGAAAGGGAAGAAACGATATGAAAGAATTTGAATGCAATGGTGTAAGATTGCAAGGATATCCACTGACCGCAGCGCAGAGAATCCACAACTACTCTCGATTGGCTTGCCCTTATCATCAGTTGCTGAATATCGGAACAGGATTGTACATTCAGCAGGATGTCGACTTTGATTTGCTGAAAGAAGCCATTTATGAGGCATATACCCGTCTGGAATCCATGCGGATCCGGTTTTTGCAGGACACCGATGGCACCGTTTATCAGTACCTTGTACCATTTGAAGAGCGTGATATTCCGTTGGTGGATTTCTCCAAGTGGAAAGAAGAAGATGCGCATAATGAAATGCGGAAGTGGACAGCTGTGCCTTTTCAACGGTTTCATTCTCCTATGAATCAGGTGGTGATGATTCGCCTGCCCGATGGATACAATGGCATCTACAGCAAAATTGATCATATGACGATGGATTCCAGTTCGATTATCTTGTTCTATAGCGACATTTTGCAGCTGTACTGTCACAAGCGTTATGGAACAGAAGCACCAAAACCCATGCAGTCTTACATCAAGGCATTGGAGAAAGATCTTGCATACGAAGCAAATTCTCTGGCAAGACAACGAGATGAAGCATTCTGGAAAGAACAGATTGAAAAAAGTGAACCTATGTACGCTGACTTCAATGGAATGGGTCGTCTGATTACGCAGAGACGGGAATCCGGCAATCCTGACCAGCGTTGTGCTGCTATTCGTTCCAATAATCCGGAAGCAGCCATTTCTGTCTATTCATTGGAAAAAAATCCTTCTGATCGGCTGATGGCGTTTTGTAAGGAACACAACGTCCCGATGGTCTGTCTGTTGTTGATGGGATTGCGGACCGTGCTTTCTAAATTTAATAACAATGAAAAAGATATCTCTATCAAGAGTTGCATTGCCAGACGTGGGACATTGCTGGAAAAGCGTTCTGGTGGCACAAGAATTCACTTTTTCCCAATCCGGACCATTTTAGAGCCGGAGATGACATTTCTGGATGGCATCCGGCAGATTCAGACGGAACAGAACCGTTTGTTCCATCATGCAAACTTTGACCCCATTGAGCAGTTGACACGGCGTGCAAAGTATTGGCACAATGCGCCGGGAAGCGGTTATGAAAGCATGAGTCTGACGTATCAGCCTATGACATTGCAGCAAAATCGGGAGAAGATACCGGACATCTCTTACAAGAGTTACTGGTATACCAATGGCGTGGCAGCACAGCCGCTGTATCTGACGGTTATGCATCGGGTGGAAGATGGCGGTCTGAATTTCCACTTTGAGTACAAGAAAGATGCTGTCACAGATTACGAAATGGAATATTTGTATTATTATCTCTGTCGGGTGTTGTTCCGTGGTATTGAAAATGGCAATCGCACCATCGGCGAGATATTGGAAATGATCTGAGGAGGAATGGGATCATGTTAGAACAATTGAAAGAATGGATCGTACAGTACGTAGAGGTACAGCCGGAAGAAATCACACTGTCATCTCGCTTCATTGAAGATTTGCAGATGAACTCCTATGACTTTATGAGTCTGCTGGGAGAAATGGAAGAAGCACTGGATGTCACCATTGATGAAACGGAGATTTTGAATCTACAAACCGTAGGAGATGCTGTAACCTATCTGGAAACGCTGAAAAGTGCAGAATAAGACATAAGGGAGAGGAAAATGCAGATGGAAACATTACAGGATTTGCTGGTAAGAGCAGCAACGATTTATGGAGAAAAAACCTACTTAAAGGAACTCGTCGGAAAAAAGATTGTGGAAACTTCCTTTTCTGAATTAGAAGAGAACAGCAGACGACTAGGCGCATATTTGCAGCAGAAGACAAAGGGAACGATTTGCCATGCTGCCGTAATTGGTGCAACCAGTGCAGCGTATCTGACTTGTTATTTCGGCACGGTTTGCAGTGGGAATGTGATTGTGCCATTGGATGCGCAACTGGGCGTAGAAGATCTGTGCGATCATTTGCAACGTTCAGATGCTTCTGTTTTGTTCTGTGATAAACGCTATCTGGCAATGCTGCCGGAAATTCGCCGTGCTTGTCCTGCCATTCATAGCATTGTATTGATGCAGGCAGTAGAAACCGCAGATGTTGAGACATTGCCGCAGATTCTGGAGCAGACAGCACCTATGACATGGGAACCAATTTCTCCGGATGCCTGTGCAGCCATTATTTATACTTCTGGCACAACGGGAAAAAGCAAGGGCGTTATGCTGTCTCATGGCAATCTGATGGACAATACCATGTGTGAAGAGGGAGAAAGCACACCGGAAGATGTTTTGCTGACCGTGCTGCCGATTC
>CAYNPC010000074.1:0-8449 GCA_964399025.1 uncultured Ruminococcus sp.
CAGGTGCTAGTCCTCGCAAGGGGGTGGAGGTTCAAGTCCTCTTATCCGCACCAAAATCCTCGGAAGAGGATTTTTTGTTTTTGTAAGACAAAATACAATCCATTGATTCATTGCAAGGTGTCGGCTGCTTTTTGTGCGGTCGGCATTTTTTTTGGGAATGAAATGATTGTGCTTGATTATTCCTTTGAAATATGCTATGATTATAACTGGTCAGTAAGATCAGTCGGACAGCATAATAAATCAGGAGGTGCTTTGTCATGAGTACAAAAGAACTTGCATGGACGATTTTGAACAACCTAACAGAAGAACAATTGCAGGCTTTTGTTACGTTGTTTGGAAACGGGAACAGCGATGCAACAGAAGAAGTGGCGGAGACTTGGAATGAAGAAATGAAGGAAAAAATACAAGATGGTATCAATACACCACTTTCTGATTGCATTCCGGAGAGTGAGGTAGAGTGGTAAGTGTACAAAATTGTGTATACGAAAACATCGTTGAAAGATATTCCTAAGTTGAAATCTGCGCATCTTGACGATACAGCAAAAGAGTTGATTGCTGTGGTGAAAGAGAACCCTTATCAAAATCCACCGCCTTATGAAAAATTGGTCGGCGATATGAAAGGCGCATATTCCAGAAGAATTAATGTGAAACACAGATTGGTTTACCAAGTGTACGAATCAGAAAAAGTAATTAAGATCATTAGTTTGTGGTCTCATTATGAAAGATAGCAAGAATACATCCTTGTAAGAATACAATAAAAGCGAGGCATTGTTGATGAAAATTTTAATTGTTGGAATGGGTTTGATTGGTGGTTCTGTTTGTAGAGCATTGAAAGCAAAGACAGACCATGAAGTATACGGCTGCGATATTGATAACACTATTTTACAGACGGCACAGAAAGAAGGTGTCATTGATGGCGTTGGAAAAATGGAAGACGGCATCTATGACATCTGCATTGTCTGCCTGCATCAACGGGTTGCACAGCCTTGTATGAAACAAGCACTGCCATTCCTGAAAAAAGGCTCTATTTTGATGGATATGTGCGGTCTGAAAGGACAGATGGTACTGGAATTTACAAACGCTTGCCGGATGGCAGGACTGTATTATGTAGGCACACACCCGATGGCAGGTAGGGAAAAAAGTGGCTACGATGCCAGCATTCCGAATCTGTTTGAACGTGCCAATTTCATTGTTACGCCGACCTATGGTACAAGCAACGAAGCCGTTGAAAAGGTATCAGCATTGGCAAAGGAGATTGGCTTTGGAAAAATCGTGCTGACAACACCGCACCGGCACGATGATATGATTGCATACACCTCACAGCTGGCACACATTGTATCCAGTGCATATGTAAAAGATGATTGCATGGAAGATGCCGTATCTTTTTCCGGCGGCAGCTTTCAGGATATGACACGTGTGGCAACGATGGATGAAAAAATGTGGGCATCGCTCTTTATGGATAATCGTTTGTTGCTGTTGCATCATCTGGAATTATTGATTGCCCATTTGTCCGAATACCGGACGGCATTGGAAACACAGGATGAAACGGCATTGCAGCTGTTGATTGCAGATGGCAGACGTGTACAGGAAGAAAATGTACGGAAGAAGAAAAAGGAAATGGAAGAAAAGGAGCAGGAAGCATGAACTGGACACAGGTTGATATTTTTACGACCACGGCTGGCATTGATTTGCTTTGTAGCAATTTAATGGATCTGGGGATTCGTGGCTTTTCGATTCGGGATGCAGAAGATTTCAATGAGTTTTTGCAGAACAAGGATGGAAAGTGGGACTATATTGATGAAGATCTGATGGGACTTTCTCATTGTGAGAGCTGCGTTACGATTTATCTGCCGGAAGATAATCAAGGGGCAGAGACGTTGACAATGGTACAGGATTTGTTGCGCCGCATGAAGGCAGCAGATACTGAACAGCAATACGGACGACTGGAAGCGGTTCTGACAGGTGTACGGGAAGAAGATTGGGCGAATAACTGGAAACAATATTTCAAGCCGTTTCATGTTGGCAAAAAGTTGTTGATTCGTCCGAGCTGGGAACATTGCGAACCGGAAGCAGGCAGAACTGTGCTGGAAATTGATCCGGAGAGCAGTTTCGGAACAGGACAGCATCATACAACACGGCTTTGTCTGGAATTGATGGAGCAGGAAATCACAGAAGATTGCAAGATGTTAGACATGGGTTGCGGTAGTGGTATCTTGTCCATTGGTGGTATGTTGCTGGGTGCAAAGGAAGCATTTGCTGTCGATATTGAAGAAAATGCCACCCGCATTGCAAAGAAAAATGCAGAACAGAATCATTTGCCAGCTGAAAACTATACCGTTCGGTGTGGAAATGTGCTGGAAGATGCTGCGTTGCGGGAAGAAATCGGAACGGGTTATGACCTGATTACTGCCAATATTGTTGCAGATGTTCTGAAGGCAATGGCACCGCTGTTTCCACAGTATCTGAAACGAGATGGCGTGCTGATTATTTCCGGCATTATCGTGGAGCGAAAAGACGAAGTCATCGCTGCAATGCTGGAGCAGGGCTTCGTTGTGACAGACTGTCGGGAAAAAGAAGGCTGGGCAGCTGTGAAACTGGCGTTTCCGGATGGCGTAAAAGCGTAAAATTGAGATAGAATCTGAGATAGAAAGAGGCTGTTTATTTGGCAAGAAAGAGAACATCCGCAACACCAAAAATCAACCCGATTCCCAATGCTTATATTGAAAAAGCCGGTGTGGTAGAGGAAGAGCGGATTACAGAAACACTGGAGAAAAATTATATGCCCTATGCGATGAGCGTCATCATCTCAAGAGCATTGCCGGAGATTGATGGCTTTAAGCCATCTCACCGGAAATTGCTGTATACAATGTATAAAATGGGGCTATTGAATGGGGCACGTACCAAATCTGCCAACGTAGTTGGCCAGACCATGCGGCTGAATCCGCACGGCGATGGTGCAATTTATGAAACGATGGTGCGGATGGCAAGAGGAAACGAAGCGTTATTGCATCCGTATGTGGATTCCAAAGGCAACTTTGGAAAGGCATATTCTCGGGACATGGCATACGCTGCCAGTCGATATACGGAAGTCAAGTTGGAACCCATCTGCAATGAACTGTTTCGGGACATCGACAAGGAAACGGTAGATTTTGTGCCGAACTATGACAACACGATGATGGAACCAACGTTGTTTCCGGCAACCTATCCGGCAGTATTGGTCAATTCGAATGTCGGCATTGCCGTTTCCATGGCAAGCAATGTCTGCCCATTTAACCTGACAGAAGTCTGCGAAACGACCATCGCATTGATGAAAAATCCGGAACACGATGTAACTACAACGCTACAGGGACCGGATTTTCCAAGCGGCGGGTTCCTGATACAGGACGAAGCAGAATTTCGAAAAATCTGCGAAACAGGTAGAGGCAGTCTGAAAGTGCGTGCAAAATGGAATTACGACAAGGCAGGTGGCTGCATTGAAGTAACAGAAATTCCGTACAGCACCACCATCGAAGCCATTATGGACAAGATTGTTGACTGCATCAAACAGGGAAAACTGCGAGAGGTTTCCTATGTCAGAGATGAAACAGACCTTTCCGGCTTAAAAATTGCCATTGATCTGAAGCGTGGTGCAGAACCAGAAAAGGTTATGCAGAAATTATTCCGTCTGACACCGTTACAGGATAGCTTTTCCTGTAACTTCAACATTCTGGTCAATGGTGCACCAAGAGTGATGGGTGTCAAAGAAATTCTGACGGAATGGATTGCGTTCCGTGAGGAATGTGTCAAACGTCGTCTGGTATATGATTTGCGGCGGAAACGGGAAAAGCTGCATTTGCTGGAAGGGCTGGAACAGATTCTGTTGGATATTGACAAAGCCATCCAGATAATACGAGAGACAAAAGAAGAACAAGATGTTGTACCGAACTTGATGCAGGGCTTTGCCATTGATGAAACACAGGCGGAATATGTGGCAGAAATCAAATTGCGTCACTTGAATCGTGCCTACATTCTCAAGCGCACACAGGAAATCACACAGCTGCGCACGGATATTGATGAGATGCAGCAGACATTGGAAAGTCCGAAGCGAATCCGTTCTGTAATTGCAAAAGAGCTGAAAGAAGCCGCTAAAAAATACGGACAGCCAAGAAAAACGGTCTTCTGTCATCCGGCAGAGCTGGCAGCGGAAGAACCAGAAGAGGAAATTCCAGATTATCCGGTGCACCTGTTCCTGTCAGAAAGTGGCTATTTCAAAAAGATTACGCCAGCTTCGTTGCGGATGAACGCAGAACAGAAGCTGAAGGAAGACGACCATATGATTGCGCATTGGGAAACGAGCAACCGGACAGATTTGCTGTTCTTTACCAATCAGCAACAGGTTTATAAGACAAAAGCCAGCGCATTTGATGATTGCAAAGCCAGCTTGCTGGGTGATTATATTCCGGCAAAACTGGGATTTGATGAGGGCGAATTTGTTGTCTCCATGCTGTTGACCAGTGATTATAGCGGTATGATTTTGTTTGTCTATGAAAACGGAAAGGTGGCAAAAGTGCCGCTGCAATCCTATGCGACAAAGACAAACCGGAAGAAACTTGCCAATGCGTACAGCGATAAATCGCCATTGGTTGCAGCACTGCCGCTGCCGGAAGAGCAGGATATTATGTTGCGTTCCAGTGGCAACCGTGCGTTGCTGTTTCACACAGAGTTGGTGGCAGCAAAGGCATCCAGAAGCACGCAGGGTGTGCAGGCAATGACACTGAAAGCAAAGCAGACCATTCTTGCAGCGGAATCAGTTGGCGCAGAGCAGGCAGCAGAACAAAAGCGGTATCGCACAAAGAGTTTGCCGGCAACGGGTGCACTGGCAAAAGATTTGCCGGATGTGGGACAGATGACACTCTAACCGGAATTCTGTGAATCTGCACAAAAATATAGATTGTAATTGTGCATTTTGCGGAAAATCTGTGCATAAAATTGACTTATTTCAGAAAAAGTGGTATAATAGACGGGAGACGAAATCTTGCAGACTTTGCAGATTGGCACGTGAAATTTTTTTATAGGAGGCGTTTACTATGAAATCATGGATGCAGAAACTGGCGGCAGTTGCAGTCAGTGGCGCATTGGCAGTTGGGATGACAGCGGCATTGCCGGTTTCTTATCTGGCATCTGCTGATGCAGACGATGACAGCGATATCATTTTACAGGAAGAGTGTGAGAACCTGACGTTGTTGGATGGTGCAACACTCTGGACATCCATTTATGACAAACAGCTGCCGGGTTATTCCGGTGACGGATTTGTCTATCTGACAAACGGTACCATCAGCGTAGAAGTGGAAGTACCGGAAGATGGTATGTACGAAATCACCACACGTTGTGCGCAGATTCTGAGTGAAGACGGCAGAAGTCAAACCCTTTCCATCAATGGCACGGAGTATATGTACAATATGCCGTATATGGACACTTGGACCGATTTCAGCTTCGGGATTCACCGGTTGCAGGCAGGCACGAATACCATTCAGATTCTGCCGAAGTATGGCTATGCTTCTTTCGACACCTTGACCATTCAGAAGGCAAATTTGCCAGATCTGGATGTTTCTCCGACGCTTTCGGATGCCAATGCGACCTCCGAAACGCAGGGCTTGATGAATTACCTGTGTGATATTTACGGGGAACATATGCTCTCTGGGCAGCAGGAAATCTATGGCGGTGGACATACGGAAGACAGTCCGAACGGCTATAATCCGCCGCTGGGTTATGAGTCAGAGTTTGAGTGGATCAACGATAACTTTGGGGATTATCCGGCAATCCGTGGCTTCGATATGATGAACTACAATCCGTTGTACGGATGGGATGATGGCACAACAGAACGTATCATTGATTGGGGCGAAAAGAACGGGATTCCGACGCTTTGCTGGCACATCAATGTACCGAAGGATTTTTCCAGCTATGAGCTTGGTGATGCAGTCGACTGGTCAAAGTGTACCTACAAGCCGGATGAAACCGATTTTGACACGGCAAACGCTGTTATTGAAGGCACAAAAGAATACGAGTATGTTATGCTGACCATTGAAAAGTTGGCAGAACAGCTTCAGAAAGTACAGGATGCAGGCATTCCGATTATCTTCCGTCCGTATCACGAAGCAGAGGGCAACTCCAATACAGATGGCTCTGGTTCTTGGTTCTGGTGGGGCAAGAGTGGCGCAGAAGTTTATAAGGCACTCTGGCAGCAGCTCTACACCACATTGACAGAAGAATACGGTATTCATAACTTGATTTGGGAGTACAACAGCTACGATTATTCCACATCTGCTGCATGGTATCCGGGCGATGATTGGGTAGATATTGTCGGCTATGATAAGTACAACTGCGTTTACAACCGTCACGATGGCAAGACAAGCGGCCCGAACGAAGATGCCATTTCCAGCACATTCTATGAGCTGGTAAACCTGACGAACGGGAAGAAACTGGTTTCCATGCCGGAAAATGATACCGTACCGAGTCTGGATAATATTCTGGTGGAAAAAGCAAACTGGCTCTATTTCTGTATCTGGTACGACAACGGACAGGATAATTTCCTCTCCGGTTCGGATAAGAATGATCCGGAAACGCTGAAAGAAATGTATCAGAGTGATTACTGTATCACGCTGAGTGAATTGCCGGACTGGAAGAATTATGAATCCACGAAAACTGGCACGTCAACGGAACCGACCGACCCAACTGATCCGACGGAACCGACTGATCCAACCGAACCGACAGAAACCGTTCTGGTCGGCGATCTGGATGGAAGTGGTAGCATCAATGTCATTGATTTGCTGCTGCTGAAGCGGTATTGGCTGAATGGCGTGGAAACAGAGGATACTACGGTATCTATAACGGAATTGGATTGGAATGGAGACGGCAGCTTTGATGTAGCGGATGTTGTCGCATTGACCAAATTCTTGCTGCAAAAAGACTAAATTGGCAAAAACAAAATAGAATCTATGAATCACACCATGCAGGGAACGGCGAAACTTGTCGTTCCCTGCATTTTTGTTCATATATATATATATATATAGCGTGATATTGACCGACAAAGAATGCCGTTGTCTGGAAAATACAAAAAATTTAAAAAGAGAGGACGAAACATTCCATAAAATTATGGTATCATGATATTGTGTTATATACAGGGACTTTGAACATGAAGATGGCGTATTTTTTGTTGCGGGAGTTGAGGACGTTGTGGTTATTGATTTCATAAATTATACATTATATGACCCAGGTGCAGAGGCATCTATCCTGTTTCAGTTACATGAATCCGGATTCCGTGTGCCCCGTTTTTTCTGTGTCTCGGAAGAGTATATTCCAGAAGAAATAGATGCTTATTTTGCGACACATTTTCAGGATGTCCTGAAATTTCATGTCCGTCTGACAGCGACAGTTTACACTGGGAAACAAAAAAAATCAGGCAGATTGCCGATTGCAGATATGCACCTTCCTGCTTTTGCCAACGTCCGGAAAAGTGTTTTGTATCGCAGCATTGAACATTTGCTGGAAGAGCGGGAAACGTATCGGAAACAGATTGTCATGAAAGAATCCGTGCCGCCAGAGTCGATTTGCTTTCATATCCTGATACAAGAATGCATGGATTTTAAAGAATACGGCGTGATGATGAGCAGCAACGTGGATGGGATTCTAAATCAGACATGGGTAGATATGGGACGTGGTCTGGATGCGGAACTACAATGGCAGGAAACGCCGAAAATGCGCTTCTGCTATCATGATACCGACCATATTCTGGCTTATTCCGTTCCACAAGATGTGCGAGAACCAGATGATTTCTTTCTGCAACAGATGGAACAGACAATCCGTATTGTAAAAACAAAATTCGATGCCCCTTTGCAGGTTTCCTTTTTTGTAGAACCAGAGGCAGGCTATTTCTATGCGCTTGAGGTGAGGCAAACGGAAGAAGAAGTCTCTGAGGGCGTTAGCTTCGATAGCCGCAGCGTGTTGAGTACATTGTATTCAACGACGATGACACCACTCCGGTGTAGTTACATGAAGGACATGTATAACCGCATCATTCATGATTTTTTCAAAACGACATTACACTTGTTTGAGCGACCGTATCCGGAGACGAATATCACGGATGATATCATCACTTGTATCAATGGCAGAATGTATTTTTGTGTGTCGCACTGGAAACGATTTACTCGTTACTTTCCGACCTTCCAGAAAAATCAGGATGCAAAAAATGTTTATGCCGTTCTCCATGATGAGAACGGTGCGCGTGCGTGGGCGATGCAACGCTATGTCAATATTGTCTGTCGTCGGCTGGTGCGATCGGATTTCAAAACGGTACAACAGAAATTGGATCTGATGCGGCAGAGATTGCGGCAATTTCAGTTGATCCATTTGTCGGAACTGACTTTGTCAGAACTGCAAGACTATTATCAGATGTTCCACAACACGATGATTG